>CANGUI010000040.1 GCA_947457025.1 Flammeovirgaceae bacterium
ATTTTCGATCAGGTAATCGACTACGCTCTTCGCACGTTTATTCGATAAGGTCAGGTTGTACTGATCCGAGCCGATGTCATCCGTATGCGCTGCAATCTCTACGCGCAGCGACGGATTATCCCGCATCATCTCGAGCACTCGTTTCAGTTCCACAAAAGAAATGTCTGTAAGAGTGGCAGAGTTCGACTCAAAGTTGATGTCTTTCAGCGGCAAATTGGCTCCGGGCTCAAGACGCAGCAGCGAAACATTCAGATCGGCCTGTGCCGCACCGCCGGTAAGATCGATTGCCGTGCTGTTGAATGCATATCCCTGATCACTGGTCACTTCCACCTCATACCGATCACCCGCACGCAGCGATATCGTTTGGTTTCCCTCCACTTCGATAACCTCATTACGGGTCTTATTTTTAATTACCACTTTCGATTTGATCTTGGAATTATTCTTCTGGTCGGTGATATTCAATGCGATTTCCCGCTTCTCCGGAACGAGTTCTACATACTTTTCAAATGCACGATAAATCACAAGGCGGGAGGCGCTGAACGGCAGAATATATCCTTTGAAATAGGGTGCACTGATCGCGATCTCATAATCTTTCCCAATCGGTAACTCAAGGCTCACCCGGCCGGTTTTTACATTTGTCTTCAACTCGTTGAGGTACCTGGCTGCCCCCACTTCTTTTACTTTTACATCCGCGGCCAGCGGTTCAAAAAGTTCGGTATCATTCACCGTCAGATTCAGTTTAATGGTCTTGAAAAGCTGTACGTTTTTATCGATCTGCTGGTAGCGATTAACACCCCGGAGATCGAGCGGATAGGAGTAGCTGGAATACCCCTCTTTTTTAAACTCAATATTGAAGGTGCGCCCCACGGGTAACACCACTGTGTAGCGTCCATCGTCCGGGTTATTCTCGAGTGTCATAACGATTTCCGACGTGAGGGCATCGGTAACGATGATGTCGGCAGCAATTCCAGCCTGCGTGTCTTGATCAGTAATATATCCCTGCAACACGTTATTCATGAATTGCCGAAGGCGGAAGGGGATGGTGATGGAATAAATGTCTTTATTGTTATACGTATAATACATCAGGTCGCCCTCTGCAGAAATGCAGGGCAATTGATCATCCAGTTCGGTATTTACGAAGGAAAGTGGTTCCGGATTCGACCATTCGCCCAAATCGTTTAGTTTAGTTTGATACATATCAAAACCACCTTTGCCGCCGGGCCGATTCGAAGAAAAAATCAGCGTGCGGCCATCGGCCATGATACGCGGCGCTTTCTCGCAGTCCTGATTGATGGGCCAGGGTAGTTTTTCAGGCACACCCCAGGTGCCTTCATTCGTGCGCACTGATCGATAGATCGAGTAACAGAATTGCTCCAGTTTTTTGATTTCTTTGGATTGCGGCGTGAAGTTCTGACGCACAAAATAGAGTGTTGTTCCGTCTGCACTGATGGAGGGGAATCCCTCATACCCATCACTGTTGATGGGAGGGCCTACGGCTGTTGGTTCACTCCACCCCTGGCGGGTTCTCTTGCTGACGAAGATTTCGTGATTTGCCATTTTTCCCACCGTGCGAAAAAAATACAGAAAGTTCCCGTCAAAACTCAAACTTGGCCCACCAATCAAGTCGAGCGAATCCCCGGTGGAATTGATTTTGTCAAGAGGAACCGGCTTCATCCATTTCTTCGCCTGATCGAGTGAGGTTTGAAAAAGAAGATATTGCTTCCCCGAAGAACTGGCTTCAAAAATGATGGTTCGCCCGTCGGCCTGAATGGTTGGCGCATATTCTACAACAGCTGCATCACTAATGGCCTGCTGCTTGGTGTTGTTGTAGAACTGTGCCGAATCAAACGGTACGGGCGCAGGTGTAGTTTTCTGGGCATGCAAGCCCTTGCTGGCCAACCCCAGCGCCAGCATCATCACCAAATGATTCACTAAAAATCTCTTGTTTATAAAAAACATACACGTAAAAATGTCCGTTCCTGAAATCAATCACCTATCATCACAAAAGCACCCCAGTAGTAGGAGTACTGATATTTTTCTTTCAATTTGATTTGAGCCTCGCGGAATGCCTCCGCCTTCGACTTACCAGTAAACCAATACTGGTAGAAGAGATCCATTAACTCCTGCGTTGCATGGTCGTCTACCTGCCACAAACTCATCAACACGGCATGCGCGCCGGCTACAAGAAATGAACGCTGCAGCCCATACACCCCCTCACCATTGCGTACCTCTCCTAATGCCGTTTCGCAAGCTGATAGCGTTACGAGTTCAGTGCGATCCAGATTCAGATTTAGCGCCTCGAAGGCTGTCAGTACCCCATCTTCTTCACTGTTCGGTAAGCGCACACCAGCTCCGGCAAGCAATATTCCCGACCGAAATAGGGGATTTTTCAGGTAGGCCTGGTTGTCATCATCGTCCTCGCCTGTAAGGTCAACATCGGGCAGAAAAAATCCGTGCGTGGCTACATGCAAAACCGTTGGGTTTTCAGTTTTTTTGAGCGTCTGCTCGTTTGCTTTTTCGAGCATAAAGGAAGATGTCTGCCAATTATTCCTGTTGAGGATCTCCGAAATAGAAAAAACTTCCCTTTCCGTTCCGGGTAGCATGGGGATTTCTTCACTCTCTAAGCCATAGCGAGTGCCTGATGTTCTCTTTCCGCCCCGGGCAATCAGGTTTTCAGTGGTAAGATTAAAATCAGCAAACCCAAAAAGTGCAGCACTATTGGCTGTGGAGGAAATTAGGGGTCGGTTCTTTTTCTCCGCCAGCTCGCGCGTATTATTGACGAGGTAAATCATGTGTTCATCCAGAATCCACTTTTTTACCCGTGGATCGTAAATCGTATTCGGATTGATCTTATTGAAAACGCCGTCGCTGCTTATCCAAAGTTTCTTGATATTGGGAACAGCTGCCTCCAGAGGTGCCCAGAAGGTGGCATACGAAATGGTATCTTGTAAATGATGGCGAATACTGTTCCGGAAGAACCGGTAATACTTCTGTTCCATTTTAATGCCGTACGGCCAGATGATCAGGCGAGGCTCTGCAAACACCGGACTGACGACAAGCCCAACGTAATAGACGGAATCGGCAATAAACTTCTTTCGGATACGCATGATTTCTACAGCCGCTTCATCCGGTTGCAGGTTTGCCCGAACCTGCCGCCAATCGGCTGTTGGTGGGCTGGTCAGCGAACTAAATGCAGAAGACTTGGCTGAGAGCATTTTTTCGAGATCGTTTGCCCGTTCTTCTGTTTTTTGAATGTCCACTCCCGACTCCGAGCGGGCTTGTTTTGTAAGGCTGTACATCTTTACCAACTGCTCTTTCGTACTAATCCACTCTTTAAAGAGAGCTTTTGTTTGTTCATCAGCCGTATTGGCCACCGCCGCCCGGAGTTTGTTGGATGCGTTTAATAATATCGCTTTGTTGGTGAGTTGCAGGTTATACAGTTGTTCCGTGAGCAACGCTGCCGGCCCGTTGTTTTTCAGGTACTGCATGCAGAAATCCTGGTACGTGTCGAACACGGGTTTGATCCGGGCGTAGAGTGCACTTTTTTCCTTTTCGCTCATAACTGCAAAGTACCGCGCAATCTGATTTTGGTAATTCCGGATAACCGGCTCGAACTGACGGTAGGCCTCGTCAAACTTCCCAATAGCGAAGTAGTAGTTTGCCAGTCCAAAGAGAGAACGGGCAAAATCGGGATGATCTTCACCCAATAACTGCTTGCGGACGGCTACACTTTCCAACCAATATTTTCCGGCCTGGTCGTACTGCCCTTGGTCCTGATAAAGCACCGCCAAGTTGGTTGTCAGGGTAGCATATAAGGGATGGTTTGAGCCAAGTGAGCGAACGGTGATCTGGCGCACGTGTTCGAACAACTCGCCAGCCTTTTGGTAGTCTTTTTTCTTTTGGTAAAGAGTAGCGAGATTCTGTAAGGTTACGGCGTATTGAGGATGCTGCTTTCCGAGTATCTGTTCGTCTGATCGCAGGGCTTCGGTAAGCAGTAATTCGGCTTCCGGGAAACGCTCCTGCACCTGATAGAGGGTAGCCAGGTTTTGGCGGGCGGTGCTGACTTCACGCGCGTTACCGGTTTTTTCATAGATGGTGATCGCCTCTCTAAAGCGTGGCTCAGCCTCAGCATAGTTGCCCAGGCCCTGATAGAGAAGAGCGAGTGCATTTTGTGCTTGTGCATAGGGTTCAGAATCCTTACCGGCCGTTGCCAAAAGCGTAGCCTGGCCACCACGCAGAAAACTTTCGGCTTTTGGAAAATCGGCAACCGCCTGATGGTATTTGCCGAGGGTTAATTGAAACGATCCGAATGTTGTGTTCTGCTTTTTGGAGTCCGTGTCAAAAACCAACAGAGCGGAGTCCAGATACTGCTTGGCGGCAGCCGTTCGCCCCAAACGCATTTCCAACAGCGCTAAATTTTCAAGCGTGGTGGCGTAATCCTCGAACTGCCGGTCTCGTCGTTGCCATGCGAGGCGGCTCACCATGATAAGTACATCGCGGGCCCGAGCCCAGTTACCCTGCTCCTGCTGAGAGTATGCGAAGTTGGTGAGTAGAAAGGCATAATGCTGATCTACCGCCAAAGCCTTTGTTTCGTACCATTGCAGCGCCACGGAGTATGCAGAATCTGCCAAGCTAAAATTTCCTTGCTGCTGACAAGCTCGCCCGAGCAGTGTGAGCGCGGCAACGCCCTCGCCCAAGGGCTTGCCAAAATGTTGCCGCAATAGCCGTGTGGCAACTTGAGCGCTGATCAGAGCTTCCCGGCCCGGCGCCACATTCAGCAGGTTGCGGGTGTGCGCATTTTGGGCTACCAGCCTTGGGAGTGTGTTAGGCGGAAATAGTGACTCAGCCATAGTCAAAGCCTCGAGGCTATGCTCCTTACCTGCCGGCTGTCGGTCTGAAGATTCGATGTAGGCCAGTACTTTCAAGGCATTGTACAGCGCGGATCGATCCGGATCTGCGGGTTCCGCCCGCAGTATAGCGACAGCCTCGACCGCTTGTTGGCGACCCAAGGGCAGCGCATTATTCATGGCATGCCAGGATGCCGAGTTGGTAAGCGCCACCGCATAGGCATATTTGCCGTTAGGCTGGGATGCCACATTCCGAAGTAACTGGTCGGCCTGGGCTTCATCTCCCAATGCATAAAAGTTGACAATGCGCTGATTCACCAAAGTCGCATATTCGTCTGTCGCCGTTTGCTGGTTTTCCTCCATGATTTTTTCTGCACGGCTAAAAGTCTCCTCAGCCTCACGGCAGGCACCCTGGTAATGGTAAAGCTGCCCAAGCGCGGAAAGCAGGCTCGCATATTCTATTGTCTGCCCGAGACCTAACTCCTCGAACTTCTTCCTCGTGCGCAGGAAGGAAGCTGTTGCGGCTTCCGTTTGCCCCAGTTCAGAGAGCAGGCGGCTGTAATAGAAGTGCGCCTGAAGTTGTTCCTCGTCTGGTTCATCGGGTATATGCCGGGAAAATAATTCAAACGCTTTGTGGGTTTCGTTGGCGAGATAAAAATTAATGGCCTGCGCCAGATAGCACGCTACGATCGGATCCTCATCGGGACGGTAGAATGCGGCTAAAATCTCCTTTGCTTTTTCAAGTGCCTGAATTGCCTCCTGATGCTGCCCCAATTCCTGGTAAAACAGGGCTGCGTTGCTCAGGGCGCTGGCGGTAGTTTCATCCTGCCCATTCAGAATTACCAACTCTTTGTTAACATATTCTAACCCCTCCGCGTACCTGGACAAATCATAGCAGATTTCAGACAGTAATCTCAATATGGCAGCGTATGAACTGGTTGTGGCTCCACTTTCTTGTTGGTAACGGGCCAGAGCCGTCAGTGCGATCGGATAGGCAGCCTGTGCATCGTTCCCCTCATACAGTCTCTTTGCGTTTTCGTACGATTCCAGCCATATCTGGCTGAGCACGGGTCCAGGCAGGATCAGCGCCAATATGAGAACCAAAACCAGACCTCGTGAGGATCGCATTTCTTGCCGAAACCTTCAAAAATAGTATACGCACTACATTAATGCAAGGCTTGACCGGGCGACACAGCAACCGCAGTATTGAAAGGTGGTGAAAAATAAAGAGCGCGGCACCCCTGCCGCGCTCTAACCCCTCCCGATTATCCATCGGGATCAAACCCCACTAACCATTTCCGCTGATTGAGAGTGGCGCGGAACCCCACTTTTTCTTTACGCTAATGTTTCGGATGGAACTACATTGGTGAATGAAAATTCCACTTCTTTCAGTAGATCAACATAAATAACAGCGTCTTTGTTTATCTGACCGCTCAATATTTGCTTAGAAAGTTCATTCAACAGTTCTCGCTGGATCACGCGCTTCAATGGCCGTGCACCAAACTGGGGATCGAAACCAAGTTTTGCCAATCTGTTTAACGCAGTATCGCTAATTTCGAGTTTAATACCACTTTCAGCTAAACGTTTTTTCACAAGCTCTACCTGTATCGTTACGATCTTCCGAATGTCCTGTCGGCTCAGCGGACGGAACATAATGATCTCATCGATGCGATTCACAAACTCCGGCCTTACTGACTTTTTTAGTAACGAGAGAACTTCCTCTTTCGTACTTTCCAGGACCTCGAAATAGTTTGCCTCGGTCATTTTCTCGAAATTTTCCTGGATGAGGTGCGACCCGATATTGGTTGTCATGATAACGATGGTGTTCTTGAAGTTCGCCACGCGGCCTTTGTTGTCAGTCAGGCGGCCGTCATCTAATACTTGCAGCAGAATGTTGAACACATCAGGATGCGCTTTTTCTATTTCATCCAGCAGAATCACAGCATATGGCTTTCTGCGGACAGCCTCTGTCAGCTGCCCTCCCTCATCGTAGCCAACGTAGCCGGGCGGAGCACCGATCAGTCGACTCACACTATGTCGCTCCTGGTACTCACTCATATCGATCCGGATCATGGCGTTCTCATCATCAAATAGGTACTCAGCAAGTGCCTTCGACAGCTCGGTTTTCCCAACTCCGGTAGTGCCCATGAAGATAAAGGATCCTATGGGGCGTTTGGGGTCCTGCAAACCTGCCCGGCTTCGACGCACGGCATCGCTCAAGGCCTGAATGGCTTCTTCCTGGCCGGCTACCCGTTTGCCCAGCTCCTGCTCCAACGTCAGTAATTTCTCGCGTTCGCTCTGGAGCATTTTGCTCACCGGAATGCCCGTCCATTTAGCAACTACCTCGGCGATGTCCTCGCTATCAACTTCCTCCTTCAGGAGTGATTTTTCACCCTGCATTTGTTTCATCTGCGTCTGAAGATCATTCAGGCGCTTCTCGGCCTGCGCGATCTTGCCATAGCGGATTTCTGCCACTTTGCCGTAATCACCCGATTTTTCGGCCTGCTCAGCTTCCGACTTCAGTTTATCGATGGATTCCTTTTCCTTCTGAATGCCGTGCACAACGGCCTTCTCGCTTTCCCATTTTGCCTTCAACGCCTGACGCTCCTCGTTGAAGTCGGCTATCTCCTTGCTCAACTGTGCTTCCTTGTCTTTGTCCTTCTCCCGGCGAATAGCTTCCCGCTCAATCTCCAGTTGCATGATTTTCCGGTTCAATTCGTCCAACTCCTCGGGCAAAGAGTCCATCTCGAGGCGCAACTTACTGGCTGCCTCGTCCATCAGGTCGATTGCTTTATCGGGTAAAAACCGGTCTGAGATGTAACGGTACGAGAGTTCCACGGCTGAGATCACCGCATCGTCTTTGATGCGTACTCCATGGTGGAGCTCGTACTTATCTTTTATTCCACGTAAAATTGAAATGGCATCTTCAGGGCTTGGTTCATCTACCATCACAGCCTGAAACCTGCGCTCTAGCGCCTTGTCTTTTTCAATGTACTTCTGATACTCCTTCAAGGTTGTCGCTCCGATAGCATGTAACTCCCCGCGTGCGAGGGCCGGCTTCAGCAGGTTGGCGGCATCCATAGCACCCTCGCCCCCACCACCTGCTCCGATCAGCGTATGAATCTCATCGATAAACAAAATAATCTGGCCGTCAGAATCCGTTACTTCCTTGATAACAGCCTTCAAACGTTCTTCAAATTCGCCCTTATACTTGGCGCCGGCCACCAGCAGACCCATGTCGAGCGATACCAGTATTTTCGACTTTAGGTTTTCCGGCACATCGCCGTTCACGATGCGCTGGGCCATGCCTTCCACGATAGCGGTTTTGCCAACCCCAGGCTCGCCGAGCAGGATTGGATTGTTTTTCGTTCTGCGCGACAGAATCTGCAATACGCGGCGTATCTCTTCATCGCGCCCGATAACCGGATCTATCTTCCCCTGACGCGCCAACTCGTTCAGGTTCTTGCTGTAGCGCTCAAGCGACTTGTATTTGGCCTCTGCATTCGGATCGGTTACCCGACTTCCACCGCGAAGTTCGTGGATGGCCTTCAGCAAGCTGCCCCGCTCCATGCCGGCATCACGAAGCAGAACGCCAGTCTTTTCTTTGCTGCCGAGAAGGGCAAGCAACAAGTGCTCAACGGCGATGTACTCATCCTTGAGTTCACGCAACTCCTTTTCGGCAGCCTGCAATATGGCGTTGGTTGCCTGGGCGAGATAGGGTTGCTGACCGGATACACGAGGGTACCCCTGTAGCGTGTCTTCGAGACGTTGGGTGAGAAGTCGTTCATTAACGCCCGTCTTTTTAATGAAAAAATCGGCCACGTTATCGTCCGCCTCAACGATGGCCTTCAGCAAGTGGCCAGGTTCAATGGCTTGCTGCTGCAAGCCGGAGGCAATCTCAGCCGACTTTTGTAATGCTTCCTGTGCTTTTATCGTAAACTTGTCGAAGTTCATGGTATTTTCACTGTTTGACTTACGTTGATCAAATTGTAATCCAGCACAGATTAATCGTGTGAATAAGAAAATTTGGCATTAAATTCACCCATATTAGTTTACGTTCCGTCAATTTGACCTAGATCATGCCAAAACGAGTAGCAAAAAAGTTCGAGCCACGGCAGGCAGCCCTGCTGGTAGAAGTTGCGTGGGAGGTTTGTAACCAGGTGGGTGGTATTTATACGGTTATTCGCTCAAAGGCGCCGGTGATGATGAATAACTGGCGTGGGCAATTTTGTATGATTGGGCCTTACCTCAACAAGAATATACAGGCTGAGTTAGATCCGTTGGACGATGTTGAAGACGTCTTCGGGCGGGCGGCTGCCGCACTTCGAAAAAAAGGATACGAAGTGTATTATGCCGAGTGGCTGATTACCGGCAAGCCGCGCGTGGTTTTGCTGAACCCACGAGCCATACAAGACAAAGCGCTGGAGGTAGTGAAGTACCTGTTGTGGAAGAACCACGGAATTGACACAGCCAATGCTTCGCCTTTGATTGACCAGGTTATTGGGTTTGCCTATCTCACCAAACTCTTCTTTGATGAACTGGTAAAGGCGGCTGGAAAAGACTATACACTTCTTGCTCATTTTCATGAATGGATGGCCGGCCTGCCGATCTTAGATCTCGCCCGCGAGGGCATGCCGGTAAAAACGGTTTTTACTACACATGCCACACAACTGGGGCGGCATTTGGCCATTAACTCCCCGTTGTTTTATGCACACCTGCCGTTCTTTCGGTGGGAAGATGAAGCTCCGAAATTCGGGGTGAAGATTGAGGCGGCCATTGAGTACGGTTGCGCCCAGCGTTGCACGTTGTTTTCCACCGTGAGTGATGTCACTGCCCGCGAATGTAAGCACCTGTTGCGCCGGCAACCCGACTTGATCTTTCCCAACGGGCTGAACATTCAGCGTTTCGAGGCTTTACATGAATTTCAAAACCTGCACGTCCAGTATAAAGAGCAGATCCATCAGTTTGTGATGGGCCATTTCTTTCAGAGTTATTCTTTTAACCTGGATAAGACGCTTTATTTCTTTACCAGCGGGCGATACGAGTACAAGAACAAGGGGTTTGACCTGACCCTGGAGGCCTTGGTGCACCTGAACGAGCGCCTGAAAGAGGAGAAATCTGATATGACGGTGGTGATGTTTTTTGTCACCAAGCGCGAATACTTCAGCATCAAACCGGAGGTGTTGCAATCGCGCGCAGTGATGGAGGAGGTGCGTCAAACCTGCAGTGCCATTGAGCGCGAGTTGGGCAAAAAACTGTTCTATGAAAGTACCCGGAGCAGCGATCATCGCCTGCCTAACCTGAACAACTTTGTAGACGAGTATTGGAAACTGCGCTACCGAAGAACGCTGCAAAGCTGGAAAAGCAATAAAGATCCGCTCCCCGTAACGCATAAACTAGTCAACGAAGAAGGCGATGAAGTTCTTCAGTTTCTGGTACGGCGCGGGCTGATGAATCACGCCACCGACAAAGTCAAGGTGGTGTACCACCCCGATTTCATCACAGCCTCCAACCCCCTGTTTGGCATGGACTACAGCCAATTTGTGCGCGGGTGCCACCTCGGCATTTTTCCGAGCTACTACGAGCCTTGGGGCTATACGCCGCTGGAATGCATGGCGAGCGGTGTGCCGGCAGTAACCAGCGATCTCAGTGGCTTTGGCGATTATTTGATGAAGAACATGCCCGACCACGAAAAAGGCGGCATGTTTGTGGTCGAGCGCGGAAAGCGCACGTTCGACTGGAGTGCAC
>CANGUI010000041.1 GCA_947457025.1 Flammeovirgaceae bacterium
ATATTGAAACATATCTGGATACTCTGACGACGGCCGGCGCCGTTTTTCGAAATGGTACCATTGGTGGCGAAGTCCTTACCCGTTTCGATGTCATCTTTGATTTTCCCGGCGAAGCCATCTATTTCCGAAGAAACGGCAGCTATAAGGCGAGCTTCTTTTACAACCTGAGCGGCATTACGGTGAAAGCGGAGGGCACGCGCTTACGGCGGTACGTGATTGCGGAAATCCGGGCCAACTCGGCTGGTGAACAGGCCGGGCTTCAGGTGGGAGATGCAGTTCTGAGTATCAACGGAGTTCGCACCACGGAGTTGAATCTGAGTACGTTGCAGACAAACCTGAACTCAAAGCCAGGCAAAAGAATCCGCATCGAAATTGAGCGCAACGCCGAAAGAATAAAAAAGGAATTTCGCCTCAGCGATCAGATCTGATAGCCTGGTGTCGGCCGCAAAAGCCGCAGCAGATGCCCCTTGCGGTTGTGATAGGCTTCCGCTAGAAAAAGCTGGGTCTTCCGGAACTTCAGCGAATTCGTCATGGCCCGTAGCAAGGCTTCACCAGTCAGATTCTGTTTGAGTACGAAATTCAGGGCCCCGGAGGCGATCGTTTCGATATAGTTGGAGTTTTTTAACACCGTGATCGGCACCCAACGGGTGCGTTTGTCCTTCAACAGCCACTGTACTGCCGCCTTCAACTCTGCCCGCCCCAGGTTGTCGTCTAACACGATATAGTCGGGGATAAAGTATTGAATGCGTTCCCGAAGCGATTTCAGGTCAAAGGCCGTCTCGGTCTCGATAGGATGGTTTCGCAACAGCAGTTTGTTGGCAACGCCGCTGAGGTCGATGGGGTTATTCCCCACCACCAATACTCGAACAACAGGAATTTGTGCCTTGTCCATATTTGCTGGTGATAGTTGGTTGATCATGTTGGAGTCCTGGGGGTAACCGTTGTGCCCTCTAAGGTAACGCTGGCCGGGCCGAAATCGGTTGTCTTGGGTATATATAAAGTTTACCATGATGGGGGTATATTTTTTAGTTTATTAGGGATAATTTGCTATATGATTAAGCGGGTGGTGATCGTGGGCGGAGGCCTTTCTGGGTTAGTAGCAGGGATTCATCTCGTCTTGCGCGGATGCCGTGTAACAGTACTGGAAAAGAAAGCATACCCGTTTCACCGGGTTTGCGGAGAATATGTTTCTAACGAAGTACTACCGTATCTCGGTTCACTGGGCGTGGATCCCTTCGCCTGGGGGGCTCAGCGGATCTCCGATTTTGAGTTAACCTCGGTAAACGGAAAAAGTGCCCACATGCCGTTGGATCTGGGCGGGTTTGGCATCAGCCGCTACACGTTTGATCATGCCCTTGCGCATTATGCAGCAACTCTCGGAGTAGAAATCAGGGAAAACAGCGAGGTAGAGCGGCTTGCCTTCCGATCGGGGCGGTTTGAAATCCGCACAGATCGGCACGAGCTGGAGGCGCAGGTAGTGGTAGTTGCCCATGGCAAGCGATCGAAGCTGGATTACCAGTTGACGCGCGCGTTTGTTACCCGCCGTTCACCCTATGTGGGCGTCAAGTACCACGTTCGCTATCCTCAACCCCTGGAACGCATCTCGCTGCACAACTTTCGAGACGGCTACTGCGGCATCAGCGCAGTGGAGGGCGGAATTCAAAATCTGTGCTACCTGGTACACCGCGATGCGCTTCGCAAACAGGGTGACATTCCGCGGCTCGAACAGCATGTGCTGGCGCGCAATCCGTTCCTGTCCGACATCTTTCAAAACGCCGAGTTCGTATTCTCCCGTCCGGAAGTCATCAACGAAATCACCTTCGAGCGCAAAGAACCGGTATTAAATCACCTGCTGATGATTGGCGACGCAGCGGGTATGATCACCCCACTCTGTGGCAACGGAATGGCGATGGGAATCCATGCGGCAAAGCTTGCCTGCGAAAGCATCCTGCAGTGGAATGGCGAGGAGGCCACCCGTGTGGCGATGGAGGCCCACTACCGTCATCAATGGAATCGGGCATTTGCGCTCCGGCTCTGGTCCGGCCGACAGATTCAACGCCTGTTTGGTGCCGAAACCCCATCGAACCTGGCAGTTGCGCTCGCCCGCAACGTTTCCCCGGTAGCCCGGTTTCTGATGTCCAAAACCCATGGTCAACCCTTTGTGTAAATTCCTGTTGTAGCCGGCCATCCGAATCATTACCTTCCTCGCTCTAAACCAAAAACCATGAACGCACGCCGAGATTTCCTGAAAACCCTGGGGTTAGCAACTGCCGGCTATTCGCTGGTGCCCCTGTTGTCCGCCTGTGGCGGCAAAACCACATCCGATGCCACCAACGATTCCACCACCATGATCACATCTACCGCGCCCGAGTTGTTCTTTAAGATCTCATTGGCCGAATGGTCGTTACACAAAATGCTATTCGACAAAAAGCTGGACAACCTGGATTTCCCCGCCAAAGCGAAAAACGATTTTGGAATCTCGGCCGTAGAATACGTGAATCAGTTTTTTGCTGACAAGGCAAAAGACACTTCTTACCTCTCGGAGTTGAAAAAACGCTGCGATGACAACGGAGTAACCAGCGTGCTGATCATGATCGACCGCGAAGGTGAAATGGCCGACCTGGATGCAAAAAAGCGCAACACCGCAGTAGAAAACCACTACAAATGGGTGGAGGCCGCCAAGTTTCTCGGGTGCCACTCCATTCGGGTGAATTGTTTCGGTGTAGGCACAGAAGAGGAAGTGGCTAAGGCCGGTACCGACGGCTTGCGTAAACTCTCCGAGTTTGCTCAGCCCCTCGGCATCAACGTTATTGTTGAGAATCATGGCGGATACTCCTCCAAGGGCACATGGTTAACGGGTGTGATTTCTGCGGTGGGTTTGCCCAACTGCGGCATTCTGCCCGACTTCGGCAATTTCTGCGTGCGCCGCGAAAAAGGCGATATGTGGGAGTCCCCCTGCGTGGAAGAGTATGATCGCTATAAAGGCGTAGAGGAAATGATGCCTTTTGCCAAAGGCGTGAGCGCCAAGGCGTATGGTTTTGATGCCAACGGCAATTGCATTGAAACGGACTATGCACGGATGCTGCCCATCGTGAAGAAAGCGGGCTACACTGGCCACATTGGCATAGAATACGAAGGTTCGTTACCGGAAGAAGAGGGCATTCGCGCCACCAAAGCGCTGCTGGAGCGCGTGGGCATGATCGCCTAAAAAATGTTGCCTACGTGGCTGGTCTCCAGCCAAAGCCAGATGAAAAATAGGTTGAGGCATGTGGCTGAAATAAAATTCAGCCACATCGTCCACACATAATTTGCATTTCGCGGATCACGCCAAACCCGCACAAACCAGATCATAAAGAAAATCACAACGGGGGCAAGGCACGCCAGAAAGCGGCACGCTGTATTTACCGAGAAGTAATGGATAAAATAGGCTGCGTAAAGTGCAGCCGACACGGCAAACACAGCTTGAACAAAAAGAAAAGTGCCGCGAATGCCGAGGCGACTGCTGAGTGTGCGATCGCCTCTTTTTGCGTCTTCCTCGTGTTGGTACACCTGTGTCATCGGATAGCTGCCCAGGAGTAATACACTGCTGAGCGCCGCGGGCACCAGTACCTTGGCCTGCAGGATCTGTTCCCAGCCGAATTTATTGAGGCCCGCGTAACACATCAGGAACGTGAAGAGGCCCTGAAATATTCCAATCGTCAGCCATCCTGCAATCGGATATTTTTTCAATCGCACCGCCGGATGGCTGTATGCCTTCGATACAAGACCGTACACCAGCAGGAGTGAGGCGAACAGCCAGCTGATCTTCCAGGCCCCCAGTACGATTGCCACGGCATCGAACGTAAGAGACAGCCAGTATAAACCGGACGTAACAGGGGGCGGATTTTTCAATCCACCAATACTTTGCTCATCTTTATCGAAATAGCTGTTGTAGCCGTTACTGGCCGGGTAAAGAAAAGCATGAATAATCACGAATGTCCACAATAACGAAGAGGCTGTGAAGTTAGGGGAGATAGCCAGCGCGAAAAAAAAGACAGGCATCAAAAAGAAGGAGAACGGGATGCGCAGGTGTTGCCAGCTGGATCGCTTAAACATATACAACAGGTTGTAAAAGAAACGAAAATACTCTTTTTTGGCCACACGAAGATATGAGTTACATCACCGCCATCGGCACGGCTAATCCTCCACACGTACACAGGCAGGCTGACATTGCCAACTTTATGGTAAAAGCCATGGCGCTACCGGCGGCAGAGGCCCGTACGCTGCACGCCATTTTTCGCGCGAGCGGAATTGACACACGCCACTCGGTGATCCCCGACTACGGCAGCAGCGGGGAGCGCACGTTCTACCCGCCTGCCGACAACCTCGAGCCTTTTCCTTCCACTAAACAGCGCATGGATTTATTCCGTACGCACGCGCCTGACCTGAGTGAACAGGCGGTGGAGGATGTCTGGCGCCAGCGCCCGGAGATTACGCCTGGTACCATCACCCATCTCGTGGTGGTGAGCTGCACCGGCATGTATGCCCCCGGCCTTGATATTGACCTCGTGAAACGTTTGGGCCTGCCCTCCCACGTCCAGCGACTATGCATCAACTTCATGGGCTGCTATGCAGCCTTTAATGGGTTGAAAATCGCGGATCAGTACTGTCAGACGAATCCGCAGGCGCGGGTGCTGGTGGTGTGCACCGAGTTGTGCAGCATTCATTTCCAGCGAGAACCCACGACCGACAACCTGTTGGCCAATGCGTTGTTTGCGGATGGCGCAGCTGCTGTATTGGTTGAAAACGACATCCGCCCGGGTGTCAACCTGGAGCCCGTTTCGTTCTATTGCGATCTGGCACCCGAAGGAGAACAAGATATGGCGTGGACAGTAGGTGACTGGGGTTTTGAAATGCGGCTTTCTGCTTATGTACCCGAGATTATCCGATCGGGTATTCATCACCTCACCGAACGGCTGCTCCGGCGCATCCGGTACACCCGCCGTGATGTTGACTTCTTTGCCATCCATCCCGGGGGACGGAAAATTCTGGAAGCCATCGAAGGTGAGCTGGGTCTGAGCAAAGAAGAGAATGCTACAGCCTACGGAGTACTGAAACAATATGGGAACATGTCATCGCCCACTGTTTTGTTTGTGCTGAGGGAAGTGATACAGGGGAGGGCCGTTGACGATGACCAGAAGACCGTGTTGAGTTTTGCGTTTGGCCCTGGCTTAACACTGGAAAGCATGTTGCTCAAAATTCATTTCCGGTAGTTCAGCGTACCACGTGCACCCATCCCTGAATGCGGCGCTCCCTTTCGGACGCTCGCAGGACATCAAACTGCACCAGAGCCTGGTAGAAGTAAACGCCATCGCTTACTTCTTTGCCGTTTTGATCTCTGCCGTCCCACATAAGCGGGTTGGCAGTCCCGTCCGCGGAGGCAAAAGTATAAACCCGCTGTCCCCACCGATTGAAAACCAGTAATTCCACACGTTTCACAAAACGCGGACACCGGAAAATCACCGGCGCAGACTCGCCGGAAACATC
This sequence comes from Flammeovirgaceae bacterium, assembly GCA_947457025.1. Classification (GTDB taxonomy): domain Bacteria; phylum Bacteroidota; class Bacteroidia; order Cytophagales; family Cyclobacteriaceae; genus ELB16-189. The sequence goes on from CANGUI010000041.1 coordinate 5,527, forward strand.
CACATCAAAGTCAGCAGAAAAGGTATCGTTCCAACCATCCTGATTTGGCGTGAATACATTCGGCAACTCATAATAAGGGCAGTTGTCATTGCAAACCGAATCGCTCGCCGCACTCTGCTGCCCCGAAAAGTCGCGGGCAGCCACGCGGTAGCAACGGGCAAAGGAGGGCAGGCCGCGATCAACATAAGTGGTATCCGTCAGATCTACCGCCAGCGGCTGAAATGGCTGTGCGCTATTCGCTGTGGAATAAACCGTCACCGATCGGATGTCTTTGCGGCATCCGCGCAGCGATTGAAAATTCCAGGCGAGAGTGTTGCTGAAGCTTTGTTGATTGCAATTGTCTTGCTGCCAATACGCATCGCAGTCGGTAGCCTCGATTTTCAGCCGCGGTATACAGGGGGGGAGGTTGTTTTGGGGGTACGTATAAATGATCTGTGAAAAATTCTTTTGAATTTTAATAGCCGGATTTCCATAGGAGCCGCGGGTTTCTACACGGTAGGAATAGCGTTGATCATCCTGCAACGGGTCGCCCCGGTACTTGCCTTTATCCAGGTAGGTAAAGCCGTTTTCAAAAACCTGTACGCTGTCGATCAACACCATCTCAGCAGGATTTGTTGTTTCCACGCCCCGATAGATCAGATGATAGGGCCGGCTGGCCACAACGTTGCTCCACGGCACGCTGTCGCGCCAGGCAAGTTCAATCTGCCGCAGTCCGGCGCGGTAGGATACGTTCACGGACGAAGCGGCAGCCGATGTGTCCACTGGAATCCAGCCATCTTCAGTTCGCGGCTGCGAGTACACCACTACACGGTAGTTGAAGACACGCTGCAACGTGTTGACCCGCTCATCAACCCAGGTGGTGTCCAACACACGCGCCGCCCGTGTCAGGCTGCTGTCACTTGCATAACCCCTGGCGCGAAAAATCTCGTACTGATAGGGGGGCGGGAACTGCGACTTGTTGATGGCGAGCGGACTGCGCCAGCTGACGCGGATGTGGCCGCGTACGGAATCGGTGCGCTCCACACTGACGTGCGTGATGACCGGCGCATCGGCTCCGATCGGATTCAGGCAGATCTCGGCCGACACGAGGCTTGAGGTGCCGGCAGGAGGTTCAAAGTAGGCGGTCAGGCGATAGCAGTAAACGGCGCCGGCCACCAGCCCCCGGTTAAAATTCGTATCGGTAAAACTATTATTCGATAGATCGGCTTCCCCAACCAGAAAATAGCCTGCAAACCGCGGCACACCGGGTTGACAAATTCCTTCCGGCATAGGTGCGCTGCCCACCTTGCGCCAGATCTGAATCTTATCGGCCCCCTTGCAGGTGTAGGGAGCCCATACCAGTGTGGCAAACCGCTTCGCCGCATCCAGTTCTGTGCGCTGCCATACGGGTGCGGGGGCGACCACGCGGATGTTCCAGATCTTGAAATTCACAAGCCGCGGGCCGAGCGGCGGGTTATCGGTAATTTTAAATACAACGGCATACGGTTGTTGCCGTACATGCAGACAGGACGTGGTCCAACGAAACTGAACGGTAGCCCGAGGTACCGATGAAGTAAAGGCCGGTACGGGAGGTGTGATACTCGCCGGACTAAGTTGAGCGGGGAGACTCAGGAGCTCGGAAAACACTTCGATTTTTACATCATGTCTGTCACCATCGATTCCAAACACCTGTTCATTGATAACGGTGCCTGCCACCACGCACAAATCTGCAGGCGTAGCCAATTCGGGGCGCTGGTTTTTACACTCTTCCACAACAATTTGCATGTCGCGGGTCGTGGTGCTCAATTTGCGGTATGTTTCAGTAACCGGATCTTTGCGCCATTCCGTGATCTTGAAGGCGATGTTGTATTCACCTACCGAACCGGGCGCATCCCAGGTTACCAATCCATCTACAGCATTGATCTTGAAAACCGGCGGGCCCGTACCGGCTTCGTTTCCCTGGTTGGCATTTGCGTAAAAGCGCGCATTGTTGGGGGCTGTATAATTGGCAAAAGAGGTGGTGCTGGCAGCAGGCACCGAGAGCTCGTACGACAGGCTGTCGCCATCCGTATCATATGCACCTGAAGAGTGATAAAAAGCCGACCGGAAACAAGCCCGGTCGAGCGGAGGGACAGCCAGTACCGGAAACTGGTTACACCGGTTTTCCGGGCTGATGGTGAATTGAATGAATGTGACATAGGGCACGTCTTCCGAGTTCGCAATATTGAGGATGCCCCGGCTGCGGTCGCGTTCGATATACGCGATGGTGTAGGTCCCGTTTCCGGGATAGGTGTGCTGCGTGGTGAAGGTCGCCACCGCAATTTGTGCGCCCAGATCGGGCCGTAACGTGGCGGTGGTCAGCGGGATCCGAACCGACGTGCCGTCACCGAAAAACACCTCGCTGTTGGTGCCAAAACGGGTAGTCGACTGCGTATTGAGGTAAGCAAGCACGGTAATCCTGAACTGGAAAGGGTTTGAACAGATCGGCTCCAGCCGGATGTCGGCCGACCGGATGTGTGTACTCCACGCGGCACCCATCGTCAACCAAAGGGCTGCAGCCAAACACGTTGTTCTCCGAACTCCCACGAACAGTAAAGGTATTTAACTTGGCCGCTATCCCAAAGACTGTAATTTTGACCACGATTAGCGTATGCCGAATTTCAGGGAACGTGCCGTTACTACAGAATGGATGGACGATCTCTCCTGCCAGGGTGAGGTTGTGCACCAGACCTTACGCGAACTGGATATCATCAATACCTGGCTGGGCGGAAACGACATTACGCTCTCGGGGTTGGCGGCAATATTGACAACTACCGACCCTCAAAAAGAAGTGGTGGTGGCGGATATCGGCTGCGGCGGTGGTGACCTCTTGATTCAAATGGCAAGATGGGCGCGAAAAAAAAACCGCAAGGTGCGCTTTGTGGGATTCGATGCTAATCCGCACATCGTAGCCTATGCACGCACCCGCACACACGCCTATCCGGAGATTGAAATTCGCGAATCGAATATTTTTCATTCCGGTTTTCAGCAGCAGACGTTCGATGTGATTACCGCCACACTTGTGTTGCACCACTTTGACGAAAACGAGCTGGTTTCCCTTCTGCACCACTTCGGGCGCCAGGCCCGAATAGGCATCGTGATCAACGACTTACACCGTCACCCCGTGGCGTACTATGCCATACGCTGGCTTACCCGCCTCTTCTCGCGCAGCCCCATGGTGCAATTCGATGCCCCGTTGTCGGTTGCGCGCGCATTCTCTCGCCTCGACTGGCGGCGGATGCTGCAGCGCGCCGGCATGATAACCTACACATTGCGCTGGCGGTGGGCTTTCCGCTGGCAGGTAGTGATCCCCACGGGAGTTACCATTCCGGGCTGATGCGTATTATTGCACCGATAAACATCTCACGCATGAAAAAATTATTGGGCATAGCCCTGGCCGCTGTAGTGGCACAGGCCTGCGATTACGCGCACTCGAATGTGCAAACCCTTATCACAGACGACTGTGGTGTAAACTGGAAAATCATCAAACCGGGCGAATCCGTACCCAAGCGCATTGGCGTATGTGCCTACAAAATCACCATTCCGGACTATCCCATGCAAGGCGAGTCACGTTTTCGTACGGCCTTCAAAGACCGTGTGCTGGCCAATATTGAGGTGACGTATGATTATTCGATCACCCAACCCATCGCCTTCATCAACGAAGCCAAATACCTTGGTAAACCCAACGCCAGCTCGGACGATGCCAGCAACAGCTTTTCCGTCTATGAAACAGCCGAAAACTCGGTAATCGACAAGCGCATCAAAGAAGTATCGCGCGACCTGTTGATTCACGAAGACATCGTGGATTTCTCCCAGGCAGACTTTGAAGAAAAACTGCTGACGGATGTAAACAAACTGCTCGAAGCAAAAGGCGTGCGGCTGAATTTCCTGAGCTTTGTTCCCATTCCGGAAGAACAAACACGACTCGCTATCGATGTGGTTACCGCTGCCAAAATTTATAATTCGAAAGGTTTAACAGAGGTTGGCAAGGCAGTGTCCTCAGCGCGCGCCGGAGCCTCCAAAATCCAGATCGTGGTACAGAAAGACGGAACCGTGACAGCCGAGGAGTAAACCCGGTTGGCACAATTTTCGTATGTTTACCGGGTAAGCCACAGCACGGCCGGCAAACTCCGGCAGGTCAAAGCGTGGAAACTCAAGCCTGCCCAATTTGCCTGCCGTGTGGTGAGAAATAATAATACCATTATGAAAAATCTGTTTTCGCTGTTCCTGCTGGTTTTGATTGCCGGCGCCTGTGCCCGCGGGCCTTTGGGCAAAAAAGTGAAAGAGCCTTTTAGCGGCAGCGCTTATGAATCGAATAACCGGTTTTTTCGTGCTACCGGAAAAGGCGAAAGCTCGCAGGACAACATCGCCCGTGGCAAAGCCGACATCGAAGCAAAAGCCCAGCTGGCCGGCCAGGTAAATACCACCATGAAGCAGGTGGCAGACCAGTATCTCGGGCAGACGGAAAACGAGCGCGCTGCGGATGTGGCCGACAAATTTCAGAGCCTGGTGCGCCAGACGATGAACACCAACATGGCCGACCTCCGCAAAATTGGCGAAGAGAAGTACTTTAACCAGAAAGAAAATAAGTACTCGGTATTCATCGCCTACGAAATCAAGAAGAACGCCATGTTTCGCTTCATGAAAAAACAGGCGCGCGTGGACAATACCATCAGCGAACGCCAGCTGGAGCTGATCGACAAAATTCTGGACGAACAAATCAAGGCTACCGAGGAAGAATAACCGTTCCCCTTACCGGCCCGGCAACAACTACTTGGCCTCGGCCATCTTTTCTGCAGCCTCGGCAATTTTTAGTTGCTCGATAAAATCTTCGATGTCGCCATCCATCACGGCAGGTAAATTATACTTAGTGTAGCCGATGCGGTGATCCGTTACCCGGCTCTGCGGATAGTTGTAGGTGCGGATCTTTTCCGAGCGGTCGCCACTGCGCACCTGACTTCTGCGCGAGGCCATGATTTCGGCATTCTTTTTTTCCTGCTCCATTTCGTACAGCTTCGTGCGGAGCATCTGGAGTGCCCTTTCC
>CANGUI010000042.1 GCA_947457025.1 Flammeovirgaceae bacterium
ATGGCGGAGTATATGCAATAGACCCCGGTTTTTTCTGGTTTAGCCCCGTGGCTTAATTCCTCGCCTGCGTGAGCGATGGAGGCAGTTGTTTGAGCCCGCCGGGGCGTGTGCGGTGGGTGGCGAGTGCCGACAGCGCGACCCCGCGGCCGGGGATTGCCCCGCCCGCGCTGCTGCTCGCATCTCCCGTCTGAAATTGGTTGCGGGTGCGCTGCTGCGGGGGCACGCCCGCATCATCACCGGTCCACTTCTGTGTAGCGAAGCTCCAAAAATGCCCGGCCCGCCTAACGGTTGTGAGTGAAACTTTTGAAACTTTTTTTTGACTTCACCGCGAACTTGTAGGATATTCGTGTGTTGAAATTGTGTAACCACAATTCGCAACACCTAAACCTAAACCCAACTGCCTCCGCTACCAGCGGGGGCGGTTTTATTTTAGGCCTCTGCGAACGAACTAACACTTGTTGTGCATCAACCGAGAACAATTTTTGAGAAGATCTGGGACGAGCACGTGGTGAAACGTGCACCCGGTTACCCGGATGTGCTGTTCATCGACCGCCACTACATCCACGAAGTAACGAGTCCGCAGGCGTTTGATGGCTTGCGCAGGCGCGGCATCGGGGTATTCAACACACAGCGTACCACTGCCACGGCCGACCACAACGTGCCCACCAAAGACCAACACCTGCCGATAAAAGAGGCGCTCTCGCGCCATCAGGTGGAGACGCTGCGCGCCAACTGCCGCGAGTTCGGCATTGCATTGTACGACCTGGGCCATCCATTTCAGGGGATCGTGCACATCATCGGCCCGGAGCTGGGCTTCACGCTGCCGGGCATGACGGTGGTGTGTGGCGACAGTCATACCTCCACGCACGGGGCCTTTGGCTCCATTGCCTTTGGCATTGGCACGAGCGAGGTGGAGCAGGTCCTGGCCACGCAGTGTGTGTTGCAGTCGCGCCCGAAGACGATGAGGATTGAGATCAACGGGCCGCTGGACAAGGGGGTGGTGAGCAAGGACATCATTCTCTACATCATCGCGCAGATGTCGGCCAGCGGGGCCACTGGCTATTTTGTGGAGTATGCAGGCGACACGATCCGGTCGCTGTCGATGGAAGCGCGCATGACGATCTGCAACATGAGCATAGAGATGGGTGCACGGGGCGGGCTGATTGCGCCCGATGAGAAGACGTTTGCGTACATCCGCGGCAGGCGCTTTGCGCCCGCGGGTGCTGCGTTTGAGGCGGCCGTGGCGCGGTGGCGGCACCTTGTGTCGGACGAAGGGGCTGTGTACGACCAGGTATTGCAGGTGGACGCGCGCGCGATTACGCCCATGATTACCTACGGCACAAACCCCGGCATGGGCATGGGCATCAGCGACCGCATTCCGACCGTGGAGGAGCTGAAAGAAATTTCCGAGCAGGCCTCTTTTACGAAATCATTGGAGTACATGGGGCTGGCCCCGGGCCAGCCGTTGCTGGGTAAGCCGATCGACTATGTGTTCATCGGCAGCTGCACGAATGCGCGCATTGAAGACCTGCGGTTGGTGGCCTCGGTAGTGAAGGGCAAGCGCAAAGCTGCGCATGTGGAGGTGTGGGTGATTCCCGGCTCGAAGCAGGTGGAGGCACAGGCGCGCGAGGAAGGCCTGGACCGGATTTTTGAAGAGGCCGGCTTTGAGTTGCGCGGCCCGGGTTGCTCAGCGTGCCTGGGGATGAACGAAGATAAAGTGCCTGCGGGCAAATATTGTGTGAGCACCTCGAACCGGAATTTTGAGGGGCGCCAGGGGCCGCGGTCGCGCACCTTTCTGGCGAGTCCGCTGACGGCCGCCTCGGCCGCCATCACCGGCACCGTGAGTGACATCCGTGACCTGCTGGGCTAAGAGCATGAAAGAGAAATTCACCACGTTGACAAGCACTGCGGTGCCGCTGCCGATTGAAAACATCGACACGGACCAGATTATACCGGCCCGCTTTCTGAAAGCCACCACGCGCGAAGGGTTTGGCGATAACTTGTTTCGCGACTGGCGCTACGAGGGCAATGACGCGCCGCGGGCGGGCTTTGTGCTGAACGATGCGCGCTATGGCGGCCGCATTTTGCTGGCGGGAAAAAATTTCGGGTGTGGCAGCAGCCGCGAACATGCGGCCTGGGCGATCTACGACTACGGCTTCCGTGTGGTGGTGAGCAGCTTCTTTGCCGACATCTTCAAGAACAACGCGCTGAACAATGGCCTGCTGCCCGTGGTGGTGAGCGACGGGTTTCTGCGGGCGGCCCTGCAGGCGGTGACCGAAAACCCGGCCACCGAGCTGGTGGTGAACCTGGAGCAGCAGTTCATTCAACTGGGCGCCCACCGCGAGGTGTTCGACATCAACACGTACAAAAAAACATGCCTGCTGAACGGCTATGACGACATCGACTACCTGCTGAGCCTGCACGATGAGATCCGGAAGTTTGATGTAGCCCACCCCTGACGGACATGGAGAAAAAAATTGTCATCTTACCCGGAGACGGCATTGGTCAGGAAGTGACTACCGAGGGCAGGCGCGTGCTCGAAAAAATTGCGGATCTGTTTGGTCATCGGTTTTCGTTTGATGCTGCGCAGATCGGCCACGAAGCCATTGCAGCCACGGGCCAGCCGCTGCCCGATGCGTCTCTTGAAAAGCTGAAGCGCTGCGATGCGATTCTCTTTGGAGCTGTGGGACACCCGCGGTACGACAACGACCCGACCCTGAAGGTGCGGCCCGAGCAGGGCCTGCTGAAAATGCGCAAGGAACTGGGCCTGTATGCCAACCTGCGGCCCATCCGCCTGTTCGATGAGTTACTGCACGCCTCGAGCATCAAACCCGAAATCCTGAAAGGAGCCGACATTCTCTTCTTCCGCGAACTGACGGGCGATGTGTACTTTGGCGAGAAGGGCCGCAAAGACCAGGGCAACACGGCCTATGACCTAATGGTGTACCAGCGGTATGAGGTGACGCGCATTGCGCACATGGCCTTTCAGGCCGCACGCACGCGCAGGAAGAAAGTGACCTCGGTAGACAAGGCGAATGTGCTGGAGAGCTCGCGCCTGTGGCGTGAGGAAGTGCAGGCGGTGAGCCAGCACTACCCGGACGTGGCGCTGGAGCACCAGTTTGTGGATGCCGCAGCCATGAAGCTGATTCAGCAACCGCGCAGTTTTGATGTGGTGCTCACGGGCAACCTCTTTGGCGACATCCTCACGGATGAAGCGTCGCAGATTGCGGGCTCCATGGGCATGCTTGCCTCCGCCTCGGTGGGCGACACGGTGGGCCTGTACGAGCCCATTCACGGAAGCGCCCACGACATCACCGGCCAGGGCATGGCCAACCCGCTGGCCTCTATTCTGTCGGCAGCGTTGCTGCTGCAGATCAGTTTTGAATTGAAGCAAGAAGCCGAAGCGGTGATTGCTGCGGTGGAGCGCACCCTGCAGCAGGGCTACCGCACCCGCGACATTGCCGATGGCGGCACCGCTCCCGATAAGATCCTGACCACCGCCCGCATGGGCGACCGGGTGGTGGAACAACTTGAACAAGTGGCGAACGCCCTTGAAAAATTACCCAGAGCCTGATTGAATTTTCGCCTATGAAAGACAACGTACAGATTTTCGACACCACCCTCCGCGATGGCGAGCAAGTGCCCGGCTGCCAGCTGGCCACGGAGGAAAAGATCACCATCGCGCGCGAGCTGGAACAGCTGGGCGTTGACGTGATCGAAGCGGGCTTCCCGATTTCGAGCCCGGGAGATTTTCTGAGTGTAATTGGCATTTCGCGGGCGGTGAAAGAACCCGTGGTGTGCGGCCTGACGCGGGCGAAGCAGGAAGACATTGACGTGGCCGCGGAGGCACTGCGCTACGCGAAACGGGGCCGCATCCACACCGGCATTGGCGCCTCCGATGTGCACATCAAACACAAGTTCCGCAGCACGCGCGAGCAGGTACTCGAACAGGGCGTGTGGGCGGTGAAGTATGCCAAGAGCAAAGGGTTTGAAGTGGAGTTCTATGCCGAAGATGCGGGCCGCGCGGATCTGGCCTTCCTGGCACAGATGACGGAGGCCGTGATTGCCGCGGGCGCAGACGTGGTGAACATTCCCGACACCACCGGCTACTGCCTGCCGCACTTGTATGGCAGGCGCATCCAATATCTGTTCGAGCATGTTTCCAACATTGACAAGGCTGTGATCTCTGTACATTGCCATAACGACCTCGGCATGGCCACAGCCAATTCTGTTGCGGGAATCATCGCGGGAGCCCGTCAGGTGGAAGTCACCATCAACGGCATTGGCGAGCGGGCGGGCAACACATCACTTGAAGAGGTGACGATGATTCTGAAAACGCATCCGGATCTGAACCTCGACACCAACATCAAAACGGAGCGCATCTATGGCATCAGCCAGATGGTGAGCCGCATGATGCGCATGCCGGTGCAGCCCAACAAGGCAATTGTCGGCAAGAATGCGTTTGCCCATTCATCGGGCATCCACCAGGACGGATTTCTGAAACATGCTGAAAATTATGAGATCATGAACCCCTCGGACGTGGGCGTCAACTCATCCTCGATTGTACTAACAGCCCGCAGCGGGCGCGCGGCACTGCGGCACCGCCTCGAGAACCTGGGCTTTAAGGTGGACGGTGCGGAACTCGACACGCTCTATGAAAATTTCCTGATCGTGGCCGATGAGAAGAAGAACGTGGATGATCATGACCTGATCACGTTGGCGACACATGCGCCTGTGCTCGACCGGTAGCGGGTGGGGCGAGATTAAAAATCAAATCCCAGAGACACAAATACGCGAGGTTGCTGCACCACGTAGTTTTCTACGGGCCAGGCCAGATCAAACTTGAGGTAATAGCCCAGCATCATGCTGCGGAAGCCGAAGCCATAGCTGTAGAGCCACGGGTTGATAAACTCTTTCAACTCCACGGAGAAGGGGTCGCGTTTAACGATGCGGGTGCGCACAGTGCCCTCCGGATTAAAGGGAAGAGAACCCGACCAGCTTGTGCCAATATCATAGAAGGCCGTGAGTTGCAGGTTGCGAAAAAAATTCGAGGTAATGGGCCCGCTGCTGAGCGCGCGCACGAGAGGCACACGCAACTCGGCGTTCGCAACCATCACACTTGATCCATACAGGGAAGCATAGTTGAAGCCGCGTAGGTTGGTGATGAATTCGGTGAAAAGCAATGTAGAATTGAATCTTCCCGCTTCGGAGGCCAGCGGGTTGTTTACGCCTTCGTAGTTGATGCGGTTGAGGAACCAGTTGTCGATACCACCGAGCGCAAAATTCTGAGTTGAGGGGCCAAAGAAAGAGCCGCCAAAGCCCCGCACGGCAAATACGATTTGCTTGTAGATCTTCTGGTAGTGGCGGACGTCTACGGTGACTTGCGAAAAGCTTTCGTTACCGGAGCCGAGTGCGCCAAAATGCGTGAACCTGAGTTTCCCGCGGGTACCCTCAATGAGGTTCATATCAGTGGTGATGCTGTTGTCGTACACAACCTCGGCACGGGTGCCGGCATAGAATTGCTGCTGGCTATCGAAGAATGTGGGTGGGGAGGAGGGAACGGTGCGGTCAGTGCCGCGATCGACAAAACGGGTATAGCCGACAAACGGCTTCACTGTAACGCGGGTGCGCACGGAGAGCGGGACCGACACACCCATTTCAATTTTCTGGAATGAATATTTCTGGTTGTAGGCATTCTGATTGAAGGGCAGGTCGCGCTGATCCCAGAAGAAAACGCGACGTTCGTATCGGAAACTGTAGTCGAGGCGGCGAGCCAGGTAGTCAACTTCTCCGAATACATCACCGCTGCGCCAGTCGCGGAAGGAGACCTGCATGCCACCGCGAAACCGGAAGTCTTCGAGTATATCGGTCATTTCCGTTTCGATCCGTGCGCTGAGGCCGCGCAGCGGGTCGATTATCGGCGAAGTGACAAGGTTGTCATAGCTGAACTTGGGCTGGTAGGGGAACGGCCCCGTGATCTTCGAGTTGTCGCGTGCTTTAAGGTATTTGTTTAAAAACGTCTCAGTTGGCTGGCGCGCCACGGCTTCATCTTCGAACTTATAGTCTTCGGTATTGATCTGTCTTGCAGGATCGGGCTTGGCGGGCAGCGGCTTAACTACCTCGGGTTGCCTGGCGGGTTTTTCATCTTCGAAGGTGTAGTCATCTGTGTCGATCGTTTTTACGGTGTCTTTCACTGCCGGTTTTGGAGTTGCTTCTTTTCGGGGCACCGAGTCTGCGGGTATGACTACGCCGGGTTGACGTTCTTTCAGGCGCTGGTTCACCAGGTCCTTGAAGGTCATCGGCTTCGATGCTTCTTTTTGACGCCTTTCAGTGATGGCCTTTACCTGCTGGATTTCCTTGCGTCGTGTGGGCGGTGTGAATACAGACCGCTCGTAGTTGAAATTTCGCATGACGAAGAGTTCTTCGCTCAAGTCTTTCTTCATCACAAAGGCCATCGTGCGATTGGCAAAATCGAGATCGTATTCTTTGATGTTGGCATTGAAGTTGGTGACTTGGGTGTAGATGCCGGTTTGGCGGTTGTAGGTAAACAGGTTGGTGATGCCGCGTTGATCGCTAAGGTAATAGATGACATTTTCGTTGAGTGCGAAAGGATAGGTGTCTTTGCTGATTGTATTGGTTACGCGGGTGGCGCGGTTGGTGGCCGAGTCCAGGTCGAGCATGAACAGGTTGAAATTTGCGCCGGCTTTCTTATAGTCTTTTCGCACGGCGTTGATCGAGTCGGTGGTGCGGTTGGAGCTGAAGATGAGATTGTTTGTGCCGGGTACGAACGATGGGTCAAGATCATCAAAGATGTCGTTGGTGAGCCGCTTGGTGCGGTCGCGCCGGGTGCTGATCAGGAAAAGATCATTCTGGCCTTCAAAGTCTGCGCTGAGCACAGCCAGGCGGCCGTTGGCCGAAAAATCGAAGCTGCGGATGTTGCTGAATTTGTCAAGCTCGCGTGGTAGTTTGGTTTTGGAATTTAAATCGTAAAGCCAGAACATGGGGCGCCCATAGCGGGTGCCAATAACTCCGAGCGTGGTAGCGTCTGCCCAACTGATCAGCGGTACATGGTAGTCTACCGATTGGCGGATCACGCGGTTGCCTGCCGACAGGATGGTACTCTCACGGCCATTTATCAACGATTTGATACGCACGGTGAATTTGCCGCGGTCATTTTCGGCGTAGGCGATGAATTGGCCATCGGGGCTGATTTTTACAGTTGTGTATACCAATGATCTGCGGTGGTTGGGCGTTATGCGGGTGCTGTCTTCGGGCGGGCGGTAGCTGGCCTCCGTGCGTTCGTTCAGTTCGGTGTAATAGGTTTCCCAATCGGCAACTAACTTCCGGAACGGAATGCCGAGTGTAATGAGCACACTCCGCTCTTCATTGCGGATCACGCGGGTGTAGTTCAGGATATTCGAAATGCTGCTCTTGCCGTATTTTTCGGCAATATAATTCCAGACCGACTGACCGACCAGCGCAGCTTCTTCGCCCTTGAGTTTGAAGGCTTTGCGGGTGCTGCGCGTGGCGATGAGTTGTCTGACAAAGTCATCCATTTCGCCGCTCCATCCTTTGGCCACGTAGCGGGAGGCTCCGTCAATGAACCAGTCTGGCAGGTTCATCAGCACGGCGTTCTGGAACATGTCGCGCAGGCTGCCCCCGAACATCATTTCCCTGACCAGCAAATCGGTGACCTTGAAAATGAGTTCTTCTTTGAAGTCGGTGATGTTGCCCGGGTGGGCGATTTCCACGTAAGGTTGAATGAATTCGGTTTCTCCCCCGGGGCTGAACACGGTACCGTTGAGGCCCATGTTGCTCTGCTGCAGATCCGCTACGGAGTTGTAGAGGAATACCTTGGTTTTCAGGTAAACGGCTGCACCGAGGATGTCGGTAATGCGATCAAACTCCGACTCGAGATACTGCACGGCTTCGGTTGCCACCGGTTTGCGGGGGCCATAGTAGTACACGTCGAAGTTTTCGGATGAGATATACTGCCACTCAAACTGCTGGAACTGTAGCCGGTTGCGGCCAAAAGTCTCCAGCGAGAGCTGAGCCCGCGCAGAACCCATGCCTATCGCTACTATCACAAAAAGGAACAACCCTCGCATATCAAACTCAGTTCGAATATAACGGATAAAACCGATTCATATTTGCTTCGTGTGGAAGGCTTTGTTTTCCCGCAAGCCATTGCGCCAGGGTATGGCTGAAATATGGCGCGAGGCTGACCCCCTTGGTTCCCAAACCGTTGAAAACGAGGATTTGTTCAAGACGGGGATGCTGCCCCACGATTGGGCGCCGATCGGGCACGGTAGGGCGAAAGCCCCATTCCTGCCCGCACACTCGAAAGGGAATGCGCAGGATGGCCTTCAGGTGTCGTTCCAGGTCTTGGCGCGCCTGGTTGGTTACGGTGGGTTGCTGATCGTGGGGATTGTAGGTGGCACCTGCTTTGAAAAAGCCGGGTTGCCGGTGGGGAACCAGGTATACGCCACGGTTGACAATGGGAGCCTCGGGGAGGGCCGCTTCCACGATCAATACCTCGCCCTTGAGCGGTTGGATGGGCAGCGGCGCCAGCCAGGGGTTGTTGCGAGCGCCCACTCCCTCGCAGCAAATGATCTTCTCGGCAACGATGTCACCGTAATGCGCAACACCGGCGGCCAGCCGCACGGCATCATAGCGGAACGGCTCTTCCACCAACCGGTGTTCGCGGCTCAGCAGGGAGCGCACGGCGTTGAGAAAAGAGGCCACGTCTACCCAGCCGGCCGTTGGCAGCAGCAGCCCACCGAGCGGGTCGTTAACTGCGAGCCGGGATTGCGGGGCAACGGTCAGTTCAACCGGCACGCCATCGTCAGGGTTTGCACTCCACGCTGCCCAGTCGTTTTGTTCACCGGCAGTGATAAACGGGCGGTAGATGCCCACGGGATGAAAGAAAGAACGTTGCAGCAGGTGTTCAGCTTCGCGATAGAACCGGTGCAGATAGGGGAAGAGTACAGCCGCCTGCCAGGTTTTCTTCATCACCTTGCCGGTGATGGGATTGTAGAGCCCCGCTGCCACGGCCGAACTTTTGTTGTCGGAGGGGATATCATATACCACCAGCTTTTTGCCCAGGGTGTGCAATTGCACGGCCAGACAGGCGCCGGCCAGTCCGTTTCCTACGATGATATAATCAGCTTTCATGACGGAGAGCGGCGCAAAAGGTAAACAAAATCAGCTGTTCTGTTGCACCTTAGGTTGTCCCGCCGTTTAGTGAAGTATTCGTACTTTTAGGCGATGATTTCTGTACAGGTTTTCACCTTCAATCCATTCGAAGAAAATACCTACGTGTTGCACGCGGAGGGCGAGGCATTCGTCATTGATCCCGGCTGCTACGAGCAGCAGGAGCAGCAGGTACTTGAGGATTATATCCGCAGCCGCAACCTCCGGGTCGCAGCCGTTCTCAACACCCACTGCCATATCGATCATGTGTTGGGAAACTACTTTTCGTGCCTGGCATTTCAGGCTCCCCTGATCATACATCAGTTGGAGGAGCGGATGTTGCGCGCTGTTGCCACCTATGCGCCGAATTATGGATTTCACCGCTATCAGGAAAAGCAGCCCGACCGGTTTTTTGCACCCGGTGAGCGACTGGCACTCGGCCCGGAAGAGCTGGAGGTTGTTTTCGTTCCCGGTCATTCGCCGGGCCATGTGGCTTTGTACAACACTTCCCGACAATGGATTATCGGTGGAGATGTATTATTTCACCGAAGCATCGGTCGTACCGACTTACCAGGTGGCGATCACGATACGTTGATCCGCAGCATCCAAAGCCAGTTCTTTTCGCTTCCTGATGATGTCGTGGTGTACCCGGGCCATGGGCCGGCAACCACCGTAGGTGCTGAAAAGAAGTACAACCCGTTTTGCGCCACTTCACCGGTATCATAATGTTGCGTCATCTCCCCAATGCCCTTACGTGTGCCAACCTGCTGATGGGCTGCCTGGGTTTGCTGGCCTTGTGGGAAGAATGGCCGGTGCCCGGCGCCTATTTTGTGTGGGCAGCATGTGTTTTTGATTTTTTTGATGGCTTTGCAGCCCGCTGGCTCAAGGTCACCTCGGCCATCGGCAAGGAGCTTGATTCGCTGGCCGATGTGGTGAGCTTCGGGGTACTGCCCGCTTTTCTGATGTACCGGTTTTTTTCTCTGGCTGGTGCAAATACGATTCTGGCGTCCACAGCGTTTTTACTGGCTGTCTTCTCAGCCTTGCGCCTGGCCAAATTCAATATCGACCCCAATCAATCCGATTACTTCATCGGGTTACCCACGCCGGCAAATGCGTTGTTCATTTCAGCCCTTTATTTTTTGCCGTCGCCCTGGCACGGCTGGGTACATCAACCTGTCGTG
>CANGUI010000043.1 GCA_947457025.1 Flammeovirgaceae bacterium
CAAGGGGGAAACGGTGCCCCTTGAAAATTCATACTTCTATACCACGCGGAAGGACCTCGACTCACTGGTATTCAACGGAGAAAAGGCCGAGTATGAATTCACCAATCAGCAATTACGTGTCAGCGGGGTACCTTACATTGTTGTGGCAGACGCAAAAATTACTCCGGAAGGTAACGAGATTCTCATTCATGAAAACTCCCGCATCGGAGAACTGACAAATGCCACAATCGTAATAGACACACTCAATGAATATCACCGCCTGACAGATGGCGTGATCACCATCATATCGCGGAAGGAGTTTTCAGGCCATGCCACGTACCAGTTTGTGAATGCCGTAAATGACACCTTTGCAATTAAGATGACAGATTTTCATCTGGAAGCATTAACCGAAGCGGGTAAGGGCAAACGAACCGAAAAAACGTCTATCGCGCTGCAACAAACAGTTGCCCACGGAGAAGTGACGGAGCAGGATAAGATTCTTATTTCCCCTCGGATTTTCTTCAAGGGAGGAATGGTGCTGTATGCTACCAAGCCGGCCTTGCAGTTGAACGGGTATGTAAAACTTGATCTCAAAAAAATTCCCAATTACAATACCTGGATCAGGCATAGCCAGAGCGGCGATGAAAAGGAAATCTTTCTTGATTTTGATAATGCCTTAACGGAGGAAGGCCGCCGGGCGGAAGCGGGATTGCACTTCGGTGAAGACAATAGCCTTTATATCACCTTCGTTTCTGAAAAGAAAAATCCTGAGGATGAAGATTTCTTCATGCCGGGCGGCATGCTGTTTTTTGATAAGGAAACCAATGAATTCAAAATTGAAGATCGGCAGAAGGCAGCGGGCGAAAAGTTGTCAGGAAAAGTATTCGCATACCATGAGGAAAAGCAGGAGGTAAAGTTTGAGGGACCCGTGTCTTTCTTCCGGGAATCGAAAGATTTTTCAATCACAGCAGCTGCGCTGGGATCGGGAAACCTGATCACGAATGATATTAAACTCAACAGCTTCCTGATGGCAGACCTGGCTACTCCACCCGGAGCATTGGAGCTTCTTGCCGCCCGCTTGACGGAGGTGATCAAAAATGAAAATATACCGGAGGGCCTGGGAGACCCGACCGAACTATTATACAAGATCGGCGATATTGCCGGCGAACGAGCAGCAAAAGACTACGAACAGAAATCCCTGCAGGGTACAGTTCCGCTGGCATTGGTGCCCGGCCTTGCAAAGCCTTTGGTTTTTGCCGATGTAAACCTGAAATGGTCGCAAAAATTCAAAGCGTTTTACAGCGACGGAAACCTGGGCTTGAGCCACCTGGGGCGTACGGATGTAAACGGCGCCTACGAGGGCTTTATGGAACTCCGCAGAACCGAAGATGGCAGCCCCGTTTTTCATCTGTTTCTGAAGGCCTCACCCGATGTGTGGTGCTACTTTGGCGTGGAGGATAACCGCCTGATGATCCACTCGTCTATCGGCAACCTGAATGATATGATCTCAAAAAAATCAAACGCAGCTAAAGCAAATGCCGGAGATCTGGTGACTATACCCGGAACAGATGAAGAAACACTCACTTTCGTTAACCGCTTCCGCAAAGATTATCTTGGCATCGAAACACTTTACGACCTTTCCGCAGGGTCAAGTGCGAAAAAGAAAGAAAAGAAAGACACGAAGGAAGAAGACGATGGATTTTGACGCCTTTCTGCCGGCAGTATCTCATATTTACGATTCACCTTTTTGTGCAGTCTTCCGTACATGCCTTTTTCAAGCTCATCCCTGATTGAAGTTCATCTTTTTGCGGGAAATGAAGCCCAGGCTCAAACATTTTCGGCCAGATCCGCTTTACTCTATCCATGGACATAACCCCCGATCGTTTGGATCGCTTACGTCTCGTGCCTGATCCGGCTGCAGATCAGCTCGTGAGCGAATGTTTTGCTGCAGACCGGGCCGCGAGGTTGTATCAGGTTTTGCAACAACCCTTTCCGTTACTACAGCCCGGTGCTGAACCTGTTGCGGCGTTCTTACTCAGCGTTCGGGCTTGTCCCGATTGGCTGAACCAAGATCTGCTGCGGCGCGGGCATTCTGTTTTTCAGGCTCACACCGCACCGATCATGGGGATACTGGGATCTTTCTCACTGCCGTTTTGCTATGCAGCCGCCCCCGGTAATAAAGCTCTCTACCTGTCAGACAAAATGCGGAAAGCCCCGGGCAAGAGGCTTTTAGACACGGCCCGTTTTGTGCAGGCTGTTTGCCAGTCGGGAGGTACCGAAGCCTTCACCTACGCTGTTAACCGCACGCGCCTGATCCATGCCATAGCCCGCTGGCATTTGCATGCACGCGGGTGGAATCAGGCGTGGGGTGAGCCTATCAATCAGGAAGATATGGCCGGCACCAACCTCGCCTTCTCGTATCTGGTTTTGCTGGGTTTACAGCAGTCGGGTGTTACGCTCTCAGTCAAAGAAAAGGAGGGCTATCTCCACCTGTGGCGCTTCATCGGTTATGCGTTGCATATCGAGGAAGAGCTTCTTCCAGCCGACCTGGCCGGAGCGCGCACGCTCACCAACGTCATCCGCAAACGAAACCTGCAAAAATCTGCCGAAGGAATTGCTCTTACCCGTGAGTTGATTCAATTCTATCAGGAGGTTTCCGGGTCGCGCGATGCCCGCCCGATCGAAGCGCAGCTTGCCTGGTATCTCGGGCCAGAGGTTGCCGGCTTTCTCGGAATCGAAGTATCACCAAGTGCTTACCGCTGGGTGAATTTCGTACAACAGTGCAATACACTCGGGCGGCTACTTGACCGTCCACTGCCCGGGCTTGATCCCTTTGCCCGGCTGCAGACCGCCTTTCTGCGCCAGTCAGGGAAAGATGCTGCCGGCTCTATGGTTTTTAAGAAGTAATTTTTTTGCGCAATTTTCGTTCTCATTGCGTTATGAAACGGATCGTTTTTGCCGCCCTTATCCTCCTTGCGGTCTGTGCACATGCACAACAGCGGGAGCCTTTTGGCAAAGAGGATACTTTTACGTTTGAAACTGACAAGCCGTTTAAATTACTGGAGTTGATGCAGGAGGACGCTGCCCCCATCCCCACCAAGAAAAAAAAACCGCGCAAAAAAATATTCTACGGCATCAAGACCCGAAAGTTATTCACCCGCAGAGGGAGTGGCGAGCGGATCGTGGTAGAGTTATTCTTCGGCCTGAAGAGGCCTCAGGCGCCTACACCTTTCGTGAGGGACATTTACTGGTATGATTTCCGGCGTGCGGAAGTGCGCAAAACGGGTTATGACCCAAAAAACGGGGTACTGCTTCATGGCCCCTACAAAAAAATGCAGAACGAGGTGGTACTGGAAGAGGGCATCTTCTACCTTGGGGCAAAGCATGGCCGCTGGATGAAGCACGACCGCAATGACCTGCTCGAAGACAAAGAAAAATATTACAAAGGATGGCCAAAGGAATCCATCGTTACCTACTACGATCCGGTGGAACGTAAAAAAGTAAAAGAAATGATTCCGGTGGAATACAATGAACGGGAGGGCTACTACGTGATGTATCACGAAAATGGCAAAGTATCCGTTACCGGCGAATACCGGTTCAACGAGCGCATTGGCGACTGGACTGAATTCTATCCGAACGGAAAAAGAAAGAAAGTAATCGCCTACACGAAAGAGGCTTTTGAAGATGTGCGTCCGTTTGTACGCCGGGAATGGGATCTACAGGGGCGCGAGATCTATACCAACAATAAGGGTCAGTAAAACGCATCCTCGAAGTGCTCAATGGAAACGACGGGGCCCAGCGTAACAGCAATCACATCGTAGCGCACCTGCCCCGGCCACTGGCTCTGCTCCAGGTAGTGGGCGGCCGTCGTGAGCACCATCTTCTTTTTCTTCTCCGTTACAAATTCCTCAGGAAAACCAAATGCCAAAGACGAGCGGGTCTTCACCTCCACAAACACCAGCCAGTTCCCGCGTTCGGCAATGAGATCAATTTCTCCCCTTTTGTAACGCCAATTGCACGCACGCAGGCTATAGCCCTGCGCCTGCAGAAACGCCGCAGCCTGCTGCTCACCGGCCTCCCCTCTTTTGATTTTCGTGTGCACGCGCCTACCTTTGACGCTCCAAGTTACAGATGAAAATGCGGTTTCATTGAACCGTGTTACGTGTAACTCGGAAATCAACAATACCATGAAAAAACTACTTGAGGGATTTACGCGCCAGTTGGGTGACGCCCTGCGTATTGGCCAGGCCGTAGATCTGGTCCGGCCCGGCAGCGATATACGCAACATTCTCATAACCGGAATGGGCGGCTCGGGGATTGGCGCAAATCTGGTCGAGGCCCTCACCTTCGGCCGTGTGCCGATTCCCATTACCGTGAGCAAAGGGTATAACATCCCCCAGTTTGTAAGTCCGCATACGCTGTTCATTGCCTGCTCCTACAGTGGCGATACGGAAGAAACATTGGCGGCCGTTCAAAAAGCGATGCTCAAACGCGCCCATATCATCTGCATCACCAGCGGAGGCCGCATGCTCGAGCTGGCAAAAGAATATAACCTGTTCTGGATTCAGATCCCCGGAGGCACCAAATCGCCGCGTGGGATGTTATCGTACATGATGATCTCCCTGCTGTATGCATTGTACCACACGAATCTCATCGGGGCTGCCTTCATCAAAGAGACCGAAAACGCCATCGAATACCTGGACCGTGGAGAAAAGGCGATTCAGGCTGAGGCCGAACTGATCGCCAAGAAACTTAAGGGTAAGCTTCCGATGATCTATTGCGATGGCCGCCTGCACGCCATGGCCACCCGCTTCCAAAACCAGTTGAATGAAAATGCGAAGCAACTGGTCCACGTGAACACGTTCCCGGAACTGAACCATAATGAAATCGAAGGGTGGCGCTTTCCGGAACCCCTCCTGCCCCAGTTGCAGGTGGTGTACCTCTACAGCGATCACGACCACGAGCGTGTGGAGAAGCGCATGGAAATATGCCGCGAAATTTTCGAGAAGCGCTCCAATACAATCATCGACATTGTAGCGGAAGGCGCTTCTTTGCTTGAACAATTTTACTACCTCATTCACCTGACCGATTGGATCTCGTATTTCCTCGCGAAAGAAAACGGGGTTGACCCGGATGTGATCGGTGCCGAAGATTTTGTCAAAGAAGAACTTGCGAAGTTGAAGTGAACGCAAAGCCAAATCGAGCGGTAACATGCATTGACCTGGGCCTGATCGACTATCGGCAAGCGTGGGATTATCAAACCCGGCTGTTCGATGCGACACTGAAAATCAAGACTGAAAACCGGACCCGACCGGAGGCCGAGCAGATCGCAACACCCAACTATTTGCTTTTTTGCCAGCACCCCCACGTCTTTACGCTCGGCAAAAGCGGCGATGCCCGCCATCTGTTACTGCCTCCCGATCAGCTGCCCTCCATCGGGGCCTCGTACTACGCCATCAACCGCGGAGGCGATATCACATATCACGGCCCGGGCCAGTTGGTGGTGTACCCGATTCTGGATTTGGAAAATTTCTTTACGGACATCCATCGCTATATGCGGGTGCTGGAAGAATCGGTCATCGCAACGATGGCCGAATTTGGCGTGGCCGGAGACCGCATTCCCGGCCTCACAGGCGTGTGGTTGGGCGCGGGGCACGAAGCACGGAAAATCTGCGCTCTCGGCGTCAAAACCAGCCGCTGGGTAACCCTGCACGGGCTGGCCTTCAACATCAATACCGATCTGTCATATTTCAACTACATCGTTCCCTGCGGCATCGCCGATAAGGCCGTCACCTCACTCGCTCAGGAGATCGGCCACCCGGTGGATTTCAAATTGGCTCAGAGCAAAACCCGGCAACACCTCATCACCCTGTTTGGCATGCAGCCGATTACCGAATCAGCAGCCATCCTGCAATAAACGAATGAAACAAGATATTCTCATCCCTGAAGTTAAGCACGTAACCGTGGCCGTCGTGCGCGAACGTGATTTGCTGAACAAAGAAGAATGGAAAGTGTACCTCCTCAACAAGAATGACCATCCCATTGACAATACGCTTGTCAGCAGCAAAGGCTATGGTGAAAAAGACGGAGAACCGCAACGCACGTCTATCCTGCGGCACTTCCTGCAAACTGTTCCCGCCCACGATTCCGTGATCATTGAAACGATTGATCCAGCTGTGTTCCACCTGGCAAATGAATATTGGGTGAGCTACTACATCGGCCGCGAGATTTACGACAGGCGGTTTGTCTTTGTGCCGGGCACCATTTGCGAGGCGAATCTGAGGTTTATCCCCGAGTTGGAAAAAGAAGGAGTGCTGCATTCCTAGTCGCCCAACCCAGACTCAAATTATACCCCCGGCCGGCAGCAGCACATCTTTTGGTTCGGCCGAATGAGATTTTTATGGTATTTTGCATGATCCCTTTCTCTTTCAGATAGTAAAAGGTTATGCACCCTGAACTCCGCGAAATCCTCTTCCTCGACATTGAAACCGTTGCACAGGCAGCTCACTATCGGGATTTATCCGAGCGCTACAAAACCCACTGGGCCCGCAAGGCAAGTTTCCTCAAGCGCGAACCGCTCCAGAGCGATGAAGACCTCTACCATGAACGGGCCGGCATCTATGCCGAATTCGGCCAGGTGGTGTGCGTGGTCGTGGGCAAGCTATTCAACAATGAACAAAAGCAGCTCTGCCTCAAAACAAAAGCGTACTGCTCAACAGACGAAGACTCGTTACTGAAAAGTATAAAAGATCTTTTCGAAAAACTCGATCCCGCCAGCCGCCTGTGTGCCCATAACGGAAAGGAATTCGACTACCCCTACCTCAGCCGCCGCATGCTGATCCGTGGCATTGCCCTGCCCCCCATCCTCAACCTCGCGGGCCGCAAGCCATGGGAAGTACCTCACCTCGACACACTCGAACTCTGGAAGTTTGGCGACTACAAACATTACACCTCGCTCGATTTACTCGCCACCGTTTTTGAAATTCCCACCAGCAAAGGCGACATGGATGGCAGCCGCGTAAATCACGTCTATCATCACGACAAGGACCTCGCCAAAATTGCGGATTACTGCACGCGCGACGTGGTGGCGCTCACGCAATTATACCTGCGGATGAAGGGCATCAAGCTGATCGAAGAACAAAACATCGTAAAAACGTAAACGGCTGGTGATGGCCTTTTCAGCCGGAAGGCGTAACTTGACACCGAATGTCAAAGAAAAAATTGCAAGCCCGCCACGCACACCGCGAAACGGCGAACCGAACGTCCATCTACCAAAGCATTTTGCGTGTCTTCGATGAAGCGCCCGGTAAAGCTTTTAACTTCAAACAAGTTGCAAAAAAGGCCGGCGCAAAAAATAAAGCCCAGAATGAACAACTCTTCAGTGCACTCGAGAAACTCGAAAATGCGGGAAAAATCCGCCACCTGCCTAACGGCAATTACGTCTCCACGCGCAAAGGAAAAATCCTGACCGGCACGGTCGACCATGTTCATCCGCGCTTCGCCTATATCGTTACCGGTATCGAGGGGCAAAAAGATATTTTCGTAAAAACCCACGATCTCGACACGGCGCTGCATGGCGACACCGTAGAGGTGGAACTCTCCACCCGCCAGACGGGCGAAAACCCGGAAGGCCAGGTCGTGCGCGTAGTGCAACGCGCCCGCTCCCGCTTTGTTGGGCGGCTGGAACTCTCCAAAAATTATGCGTTCGTTGTCCCCGACTTCAAAAAAATCTACCAGGATTTTTTCATCTATCCCGAGCATACTGGCCAGGCGCAGGCGAACGACAAGGTGGTGATTGAAGTAACGCGCTGGGGCGATGGCGACCGCAGCCCGGAAGCAAAAGTGGTGGAGATACTCGGCAAGACCGGCGAAAACGAAGCCGAGATCCACTCCATCATGGCAGAATTTGATCTGCCCTTTCGGTTTCCGGATGATGTACTGCGCGAATCCGAAACCATTCACGAAGGCATCAGCCCGGAAGAAGTCGGGAAGCGGTGGGATTTCCGCGGCGTGCCCACCTTCACCATCGACCCCGAAGATGCCAAAGACTTTGACGATGCCATCTCCTTTCGGCAACTGGAGAACGGCCATTACGAAATTGGCGTACACATTGCCGACGTAACCCACTATGTGCGCCCCGGCACGGTGCTGGAAGCAGAGGCCTTCGACCGCGCCACCTCCGTGTACCTGGTCGATCGAACCGTGCCCATGTTGCCAGAGCGGCTCTCCAACCATCTCTGCTCGCTGCGGCCACACGAAGAGAAACTTACGTTCTCGGCCGTGTTCGAAATGGATGCGAAGGGGAAAATCCACCGCGAATGGTACGGGCGCACGGTGATCTATTCCAATCATCGCTTCACCTACGAACAGGCCCAGGAAGTCATCGAAACCGGAAAAGGCATGTTTGCGGATGAACTGAAAATCCTGAACGACCTGCACCACCTGCTGCGCCGCGAGCGCTACAAAAAAGGGGCCGTAAATTTCGAAACCACCGAAGTAAAATTTAAGCTGGACGAAAAAGGCAAACCGCTGGCGGTCGTACCCAAAATCCGAAAAGATGCCCACAAGCTCATTGAAGAATTTATGCTGCTCGCCAACCGGGGCGTGGCAACCTTCATCTTCAACCGGAAGAAAAAAGGTGAGCCCGATACATTCGTGTACCGCACCCACGATGCCCCTGACGACGAAAAGGTGAGCGCCTTTGCCAAGTTTGCTTCCCAGTTTGGACACAAACTCCTGCTTCACGAAAAAACCCTCAGCCGGTCGCTCAACAAACTCATGGACGAAATTGAAGGCAAGCCCGAGCAACATGTGCTGCAGTCGCTGGCCGTGCGCGCCATGGCGAAAGCCAAATACACCACCGAACCCAAAGGCCACTTCGGCCTCGCCTTCGAACACTACACACACTTTACCTCACCCATCCGCCGCTATCCGGATATGCTGGTGCACCGCCTCCTGCAGCACTACCTCGAAGAGGGCAAGCCGGCCAACCGCAAGGAATACGAAGACCGCTGCATCCACTCCAGCGAGCGCGAGAAACGCGCGGCCGATGCCGAGCGCGCATCCATCAAATACAAGCAGGTGGAGTTCATGAGCCTCCAGGCCGACAAACCCTACCGCGGACTCATTTCCGGCGTTACGGATTTTGGGATCTTCGTGGAAATCATCGACACGAAGTGTGAGGGCATGGTGCGACTGGCCGATCTGAAAGACGATTTTTACGAATACGATGAGCGCAGCTACCGCGTCATCGGCCGCAGACGCAAAAAAATCTACCAGCTCGGCGACGAAGTGGTGGTGCGCATCAAAAAATGCGACGTGGATCGCCGCCTGATTGACCTGGCATTTGACGCTTAATCCATCCACAAAAGAGCGTGCTCTCAAGAAAGCCTGTGGGGCTGTTGTTCATCCGAACATGAAACTCCCGGATAGCAAAAGACTCCCGTACACCGGGCTGTCTTTCACCCGGCACGCTCGGAGTGCCACATAAAAAATCTAACTTTGGGCCCACGCACGATGAACCTTAATTTACGAGATATTTTTTGGGCGTTACCCCGGGCTGCGCCCAGGGTCGGGCTATCCGCTGCAATCCCGCTTGGGCGGGATTTCCGCTCCTATCCCTAACGCAAGATACCCCCAGCCATGAACCTGCTCCCTGCCATCGAAAAAGAAATCGCCCGACAAAAATTCGGGAAGTCGCCAGCCTCACTCTACGAGCCGATCCGCTACATCATGCAACTCGGGGGCAAGCGCCTGCGCCCGCAGTTGGTCTGCCTGGCCTTCGCGCTGTATAAGAAGAATGTGCAACACATCATACCGCTGGCTGTTGCTGTAGAGGCTTTTCATAATTTCACCTTGCTCCACGATGACATCATGGACCAGGCCCCCCTGCGCAGGGGGCATCCCACCGTACACGAAAAATGGAATGTCAACACCGCGATTCTTTCGGGCGACGTAATGCTGGTGAAGGTGTACGACATGCTGCTGGCCCTGCCGGACAAACAGATCAAGGATGCCCTGCGTGCCTTCAACCAATGCGCCGCCGGTGTGTGCGAGGGCCAGCAGTGGGACATGGAGTTTGAAACACGCCCGGTTGTAACGGTAAAAGAATACACCGAGATGATTCGGCTGAAAACGGCTGTGTTGCTGGG
>CANGUI010000044.1 GCA_947457025.1 Flammeovirgaceae bacterium
CGTCTGATTTTAAATAACATTTTGTTTCCGGCTGCCAAAAAGAAAAAACAGAAAACGTGAGAGTGGCATTCCTCATACTAGCATGCTCTTGTTTAGGCTGGATAGCCTGCAAGCCACCTCTAAAGTTAGGAAACGTAGCTGAATCTAATGCGCGCGCTGCACTGGGCAACAATTGTAAACTATTTCCGAATACCGACAGCACACTGCTGCTGGCGATAGAAGTAAGCGACAGAAGCCGGTTACGGGCGCTCGTGTTAAACGTAGCTGATGGCGTCATTTTGTTTGACCGGGAGTTTACTCCCGGCTATGTACAATGGCACACCCCGTATGAGATCGCCCTGCTTGATCTGCCCGAGGCGATGCCTGCGCATAAAACCCTGGACGATTTCGTCCGGATCATCACCATTCAAAACCACAAACCATGAAACAGTATCAACTGGCCATCCTTGTATTTATCTTCTCGTTGCTGGCGCTGCTACCGTCCGGGTTTCATAACCAGATCTCCCAGGAGGATAAATCGGAATACACACCCCCCTCCTTTGATGGGCCGGGGGAGGATTTGGAATTTCAACAAGCTATCCGCACCCCGGACGACCTGACTCGCCCATCCTATGAACCCGGCTACCTGGTGCAGGAAACGAAGGTGGCCCGGAGCCTCGCCATTGCCCTCGCTCGCAATGGCAGAACCCAGAATAACGGCGTGAGCGCATGGACCGAACACGGGCCTGTAAACGTACCTGGGCGTACGCGAGGCCTCATTGTAGATCCTGCAGACCCGAACCGGAACACCTGGTATGCCGGGTCGGCCTCCGGAGGGGTGTGGAAAACCACCAATGGCGGACAACTGTGGACGCTGATCACACCCGATTTGCCCAACCTGGCCACTACTGTACTGGCCATGGCCCCAAGCAATCCAAACACCATCTACCTCGGTACGGGCGAAGGATTTGGTAACCTGGATGGCGTTTCCGGCAATGGCATGTATAAATCCATTGATCGGGGAGTAACCTGGACCTACCTCCCCGCCACCGCTGGTTTCAGCGACGTGAACCGAGCCATCGTAGACCCTAACAATCAAAACATACTAGTAGTGGCCACCAACACAGGCATCTACCGCAGTGTGGACGGAGGCACGTCTTTCTCCGAGAGTCTGACAGCATCTGCCATACAGGATCTAAAGGCAACTCCGGGAAATTTCCAGATTCAATATGCAACTGAAAATGGCGAAGGCGTTTGGAAATCAGTAGATGGAGGCGCTACCTGGCGGTTGTCGAATACCGGCATGAAGCCGGTAGGAAGGGTTGAAATAGATATTTCGCCCGTGAAGCCCAACCGCATTTTTGCATCGGCCGAGGTCGCGTCCTTCGGAGACAATTCCAAAATGCTGATGTCGGACGATGCAGGTGCCACCTGGTCGATTGTAGATATGACGATCGGCACCACTGTTTTGGATCATTTAAATGATCAAGGCTGGTACAATAACACGTTGATGTGCGATCTCTTCGATGCAAACATTTTTTATGTGGGCGGTGTAGATTTGTTTCGCACCACGCTATCCGGGGGAACGTCTACAACCGGGTTTTACGATGTCACGCTGAACAATTCCCAAACCTACCTGACCCTCGTCAATTTTAACGGCACAAATGGAACCTTTGACATTGGCCCCAGCGCCAATCAAACCACAGTGGAAGTACGTTTTGGGCCCGGGCGGTCACAAAAAGCACATCGCTTTCTCGTACCCGAGGGCGCTACCTCCGGAGTCGCGGCTGCCAATTACACGTATGCCAATTACGTTGATGTTCCCTTTGAAGTGTGGGACGTTACCAACAACCGGCAGTTGATGGTTTCGTTCCGGGATCAGGGCCGTGACGGCTTGTTCGACCTGATTCCGCTCAACACGTCGGCAGCTGCCAACCTGCAGTCGCGTGAATATGTCTTCATCAGCAACGTCGTGTACAACGCCACGGCGCCTAATGCATCCATCGCCACAACCGGAGGCCATGAGTTCAGCGAAATGTACTTTTTCTGGCCCACGCTGACTGCCGGCGGCACTTTCCCGCCCCCGGCAGCCGGTAACCTCACCTTTCGGTTCAATAGTCAGCAAAAATTGAATGCGACCACTTCCTTCATCACAGACGGGCGCGGGCAGTATGGAGATGCCGGTTTCAATTCGATTGTACATGTTGATCATCACAATCTGGTAGCCATCCCGATGTCGGCCAGTACCTATAAAATTCTGAACGCCAATGATGGCGGAATTTCCGTTTCGAATACGTCCGCCACTCCCGGCATCGCCAACGGAACCTGGTCTTCCCCCGGAAACACGTACAACACGAGCCAGTTTTATGGAGCAGACAAACGCCCCGGTAAGAATCAGTTCGTCGGGGGCACGCAGGATAACGGCACCTGGGTAAGTCCAGTCAATGTTGATGCCACCCGAACAACTGCCTATACTTTTGCAATTGGAGGTGATGGCTTTGAAGCCATTTGGCATAACAACGATGATCGCAAACTGATCGGTGGCTTTCAGGGAAATGGCTTCCGGAGATCAGTGGACGGCGGTGCAACGTGGGGCGCTGCTACTTCCGGGCTGAGCGGATCAGCTCCCTTTATTTCGAAACTGGCGAACTCACGCAACAATCCCGAAGTGGTTTTTGCGCTCTCCTCCAGCGGCGTATTTCGCTCCCTCAACTTCGGTGCCTCCTGGATATTGACACCCATTACCACGTTATGGGGGGCGGCGTCCTCCACCATGGATGTGGAAGTATCGCGTGCCAGTGGTAACATCGTGTGGGCCGGCAGCAGGATTACAGGCACAGGCAGAATTCATGTTTCCACGGACGGGGGCGTCAGCTTTACGCCCACCTCAGACTATACCGTTGCACCACTGGGCAACATCAGCAAGTTAGGCTCCCATCCAACCCAGCCCAACACGGCCTATGCCATTTTTTCCTTCCAGGGCCGACCAAAGATTTTGCGAACCACCGACCTCGGTAATTCCTGGCAGGATATCACGGGATTCGGGTCCAGAAGTGCCAGCAGCAACGGATTTCCCGACGTGGCCGTGTATTGCATTTACGTGAGACCCGATAATCCTAACATTATCTGGGCCGGCACCGAAATCGGCATTGTAGAATCCCAGAATGCAGGAGGTTCCTGGACGTTGCTGGAGGAATTTCCCAACATCAGCGTGTGGGACATGAAGGGAATGGACAATCAGATCATCATTGCCACCCATGGGCGTGGCATCTGGACCGCCACAATAGATAAGCCCCAGCTTGTTACTGAAAACCCGATCATTACCCAAACGGGCACTTCTCCACAGAATCGGTTTATGATTCAGATCCAGCTGCCCAACAGGTACGATTCTACACAGGTTTTCATCAACGAAACGCGCATTGGCCGTCTCGGCCCTCTGACTGCCGGCACGTATAATGTCAGCATCACCAACCAGAGCGCGGGGCTGAAGGATGTACGCGTGGTGGGCTACCGCTCGCGGGCGCCCTTTAGTTCTCCTACATTCCGTGGGGAGCAGATTTCGGTTACTTCACCCGTGCGGCAATACTACTCTTTTTTCGAAGGTGCGGGGGAGTTTGCCCTTCAGGGATTTACGGTTCAGGCGCTGGGGGACAATTCCACGCTGCAAACAGAACATAACTATGCCGCCAACAAAGATTACCAGGCACGCCTCCGCATTCCCATCATCGTAAACTCTTCTGCGGCCAATTTCAGCTACCGCGATGTGGCCCTGGTAGAACCGGGCGTATCCGGTGCAGTCTTTGGTCAACCGGGATTTAAGGATTTCGTTGTCGTGGAAGGAACGAAGGACGGACTCACCTGGCTACCGATTGCCAATGGATACAATGCCTCACAACGGCAGGAATGGTTGACCGCTTTTCAAAACGGTACTGCGGGCACCACGGCGCTGAAGAAAGATCAATCGCTCGATCTGCGGCAGCGCTTTCAGGCCAACGACACGGTTCTGCTTCGCTTTCGGATGTTCTCCGATCAGAGCGGCGTGGGTTGGGGTTGGTCGATTGATGATTTGTATATCCAACTGCCACCCGTTGGTCTGGAAAAAACCTGGGCATCTGAAGTGCAGGCTTACCCGAACCCGGCACGCGATGAGATCAGAATACGTTTTTCATTGCCAACGGCCTCGAAGGTATCCATCCAGTTGATGGCATCGGATGGAAAAAGAGCGCAAAGTCATGATTTGGGAATACAACCTGCCGGACAGCAGGAAGAGATCATCCAGGTCAGCGACCTCACTCCTGGCATCTACATGCTGCAAGTTGATACCCAATTTGGGCGAGCTGTTCAGAAGATGGTCATTCAACGGTAGCCGATAGACTGTTCGATCGCCCCGTTCCTTTCTGGTCTGGAGAAGATGTAAAGCCGGCGATGGCAAATATTAATGAGGCTAATGCATCCGGTCTCCCCGTACCGGAAGGGTGGCTACCAAGCGGCCTTCTTTCTCAAGAAAGTCGGCCCAGCGGTGCAACACATAATCGGCAGGCTGATAGTTCTTCGCCAGGTGCAGAAACGTTTTGTAATGCCCTGCTTCGGAAACCATCAACTCGTAGTAAAACGCCCTTAATCCCTCGTCCTGGATTTCCTTTGCCAGCAGTCGGAATCTTTCACAACTGCGGGCTTCAATGAGTGCGTTAATCAGCAAGCGATCTACCAAACGCTGACTTTCAGAACCTCCTTTCATCACAAACTGCTGGATTCCCGCCACATACTCGTCTTTGCGCGGTGGGCCTAAACCCCAACCGCGTGTACGCAAAGCCTCCACCACGCGCTCGAAGTGCGCCCATTCCTCCGCCACAATGGGGGTAAGTGTTTCCACGAGCAGGTCGAGATGCGGGTAAGTAACAATCAGCGAAATACAGGATGAAGCAGCTTTCTGCTCGCAGTAGGCATGGTCGGTGAGAATCTCCCGTATATCCCTTTCGGCGATCTGCACCCACCGTGGTTCGGTGGGTAGTTCTAATCCCAGCACATGCTTTTCCATGCCTCGTTAATCAAACAGCAACAACTCAAATCCAAAATCAAAAACGTTACGAAAACCCGGATAGATGGCGCTTGCCAGGTAGCCTTCACGCGTGAACAACTGAACAATATTGTGGTAGCGCATGAAAAACCGGCCGCGTTTAATCTTGCCATTCAAAAACACATCTACAATGGGGTATGCCGGTACAACCGTATCGTGCTGCACAAAAAATTGCTGAATCACCGGATCGTAGCCGAGTGCTTTGTAGGATGACCTCCAATTCATTTCCACTCCGGTTTGTACCTGAATAGCTTTGTTGAACCAAAACCCTTCATAGCAAAGCTGGCCATTTAAGAACCATTTCGGTATCTGGATCGCGCTATCGGAATTGGCGAGCATTTGCGTTTGAATGATCTGGGTCCGCAGGTGGATACGTTTGAGTATCGTCAGATCCATTCGCCACTCGGGCAACCAGTATCGGATAGGATTGGCGGCCTGCCGAGGGAGTACGGTTTGGGCCTGGCGCGGAAAGGAGTCCTGCAAAAAGTAGATAAAGCCAGTGAGCTGTGTGTAGGTTGCTCCTGGCTCAAGGTGAAGAGGACCAACCTTTATGTCGGCATGAGCAGTGGCACGCGTAAGGCCCGGCGCCACAAATGCGTTCGACCATTTATCGAATCGCCCCCGGTAGGACGACACGAGAAAGGAAGGCTTGCTGAGCGACCGATGAAAGGTGAAGTTGATAAATGGCAGGGAGCCCTCCGCATCGAGGCGGTAGTAGGTTTGTTCCAGTTCTTCCGCCCGCATTGCGATATGGTGCAGGGAGTCGAACTCATAACGCACGCCACCGCCTACATAAAACTCGTTACCTGTTAGCGGCGGGGTGGGAAGCGGAAGAGTAAACCGGTTTGCATGTTGGAATGAACGCGTGCGTAAAAAACCGTAATAGAATACCTTTCCGATCGTTCCCTTCAAACCAAGTTCATTTTCGAATGTCGAGAGCCGCACGCTGTCCAACGCCCGGTTGCGTTCTTTCTCCGGCACATCAAAATTGATGGTGTCATAAAACGATGTATTGGTGCCATTTGGAGTTACGTCCGAGCGGAACCAGTTCAGCTGCCGGGCTTGTCTGGCTCGGTGATACACATGAAGTTGCTTGGCCAGCTGATACCGGTGGAAGAGGTTTACTTCATTTCGCTGATCAAAACTGGTGGTGCCTGTAAGGCGGGCTGTAACATTCGGATCGAAGAAGGAAGCATACGTGGAGTCTCCGTTGGTTGTGCGCACGATGTTGACCCCACCGGTTTCCTCGACCCGGTGCCGCATGCGTCGGTAATTAACCGACATCCAGTAGCGGTCGTTCCGAGATTGGTACGTGGTGAAGGCATCCCAGTAATACGCCTGTGTCTGACGATTGCCACGGCGCCGCTGAAACTGAATGTCGGTAAGAATGGGGCGGAAGTTGAAGCCGAAGTTCCAATTCGGTTTGATGTTGCGGGCAAACTCAATTCGGGTCATGGCCCGCCCCAGGCCACCCCAGATCAGTTGCATGCGCGTGTAGGGCGACTGGGTGTCGAAAAAACGGGGCTCCTCCGTGGCATAGTAGGGATCGTAAGCCGTATATCCTGACGACACTCCGATTGCAGTGGGCACAGAGCCGGTGAAAATGGGCCTGAGCGCTGTGCCATTATGGCCCAGGTCCGTGAGAAAATACTGAAACCGGGAGACGTAGTTCCATCGGTGATAATTCTGAATACTCGTGTCAAGCGGTTGATAGCGGTAGCTGTTGCGGAAGAAGTCGGCCTGCGTCATCCAGCGGGTGGTCGTGGGGCCATAGATGCTTTTGGTGGAGTCATCCACAATTTGCGAGCCCACCCGCAGAGTGGATTCAGTGCCGGGCACACGCTGCACTTTCTTCTTGGGAGCCTCGGTAGGTGTGCGATCCTGCGCATGCGCAACAAAACCAACCCACATCAGCAGCAATACGACCCGGATTTTCACGCGACAAATATACTTGTTGTTTTCAGGATCGGGGTGCCGGCATCCGATCCGCCAGAAATGCAGCAAACTCCTTACCATCTTCGAGCAGAAAGGTCATTTCAATCGGAATATAAAAGCATTGGAACGGGGCAAGCCGGCTACGCCCGTAGTACGGCGCGAGCCGGACAAAGTCTTTTTCGGTTGTCATGATAGCAACCGGGTGCGGCAACCGGCGAGCCGCAGCCAAAATCGCCTCAACGTCCGCGTCGGAGAATGGATGATGGTCGGGGAAGCGCAGATGGCCGCATAACCTGTAATGAGCAGAAAGATGTTCGATAAACGAATCAACCTGTGCGATGCCAGTTACGGCGAAGACCGGTTGGCTTTGCCACGTCTCAATACCGAAGCCCACGGGATGCTGATATTGAACAGCCGAAAACAGTACCGGCTTTAGCCCGAGGTAGCGCCTCACTGAAGTAGTTTGTTTGCTGCGCCATTCAAGGCTGGCGGCCGGCGGGCATTTGGTTACGATTACAAGGTCCGCCCGGGCTACACCTCCGCGCGATTCGCGGAGGCGACCTACGGGGAGAAGATAATCCTCGAAGAATGGTTTCGCCGCATCTGTTACCACGATCGAGATCCGGGGTTGCACAGCCCGATGCTGAAAGGCATCATCCAGGAGAATAATGTCAATTTCCGGTTCCTCCGCGAGCATGCAGGGAATAGCCAGCGCCCGGTCTTCGCCAACAAAAACAGAGATGCGGTCACCAAATTTGAGAAACATTTGGAGAGGTTCATCGCCCACAGTAGCAGCTGTATCTTGGCCGTTTACTTTACGAAACCCGGTTGACGTACGCTTATAGCCGCGGCTCAGAGTGGCGACGCGATGACGTCCGCTGAGGTTCGTGATGAGGTATTCCGTAAGCGGTGTCTTACCCGAACCGCCCACATTCAGGTTCCCCACCGAAATCACGGTGCGGTCGAACTGCTGGCTGTGAAAGTATCCGCTGCTGTACAGGTAATTGCGCAGCGTAGTAGCCACAAGGTACAGCAATGCAAAGGGCGCTAACAACCAACGGAGCATAACAGGTGGAGCGTGGCCCCTACTTTTTTTTGCCAAAGTTAGAAACACTCAGCAACTTGCCTTGCAATCATACAGGATTATGACCATCGGAGCAATCATGGCCCACCTGGAAGCGTACGCACCCAGAGCCTACCAAGAATCGTACGACAACACCGGCCTGCTTACAGGCTCAGCAACCTGGGAAGCCCGCCAGGCGTTGGTAACGCTGGACTGTACGGAAGCGGTCGTGGACGAAGCCATCCGCGAAGGCGCCAACCTGATCATTGCGCACCATCCCATCATCTTCAAGGGAGTGAAAAGCCTGACCGGCCGGAACTACGTAGAGCGCACGCTGATCAAAGCCATCAAGCACGACATCGCCATTTATGCCATCCACACGAACCTCGACAATGTAGCCAAGGGTGTCAGTCATCGGATGGCGGCAGCACTTGGGCTGAAGAACGTACGCATCTTGCGCCCCTCGAGCCAATCTTTGCAGAAACTCACCACGTTCGTGCCGCCGGCAGATACAGAGCGGGTGTTGGCGGCGCTTCATCAAGCGGGCGCAGGGCGTATCGGTAACTACAGCGCCTGTAGTTTTCGTGTGGAGGGTACCGGTACCTTCCTTCCGGGTGAATCTGCCATGCCTACTGTGGGCCAGCGGGGACAACTTGAGTCAGTAACGGAACATCGGGTGGAGGTGCTCTTTCCCGCAGCAGCACAACACGCCGTAATGGCGGCACTACGCCGCGCCCATCCATATGAAGAAGTGGCCTTTTATATCCATAACCTCGAAAATGAAAATCAGGATGCGGGCAGTGGCGTGATTGGCGAACTTGACCGCGAAACCTCAACACTTGAGGTACTCGGCAACCTCAAGGCAGCATTTAAAACGGGCTGTGTACGCCACACTGCTATTTTGAAACCGCGTGTAAAAACCATCGCTATGTGTGGCGGGGCGGGCAGTTTTCTCCTGCCGAGGGCGATTCAGGCCGGAGCCGACCTGTTCGTATCGGCCGACTTTAAATACCACGAATTCTTCGATGCCGACGGGCTGATTACCATAGCCGATATCGGACACTACGAAAGCGAACAGTATACCAAAGACCTGTTGGCCGAGGTTTTGCGGGAAAAATTCCCTACTTTTGCAGTCAATTTTTCAAAAACAATTACCAATCCAATCAGTTATCTGTAAATAATGGAAAATCAAGCAGTTGCACAAAAACTGGATGCCCTTGTTAAGCTCCAGAGCATCGATACGAAACTGGACGAATTGAAAAAGTTGAGGGGCGACTTGCCAGACGAAGTGCAGGATCTGGAAGATGAACTAGAAGGTTACAAAACCCGCCAGCAGCGGTTTGAACAAGAACAGAAGGAACTGGAGGAAGTGATCAAACGCAATAAGGAAGGCATCAAGGAAGCGGAGAAATTAGTCAAGAAGTACAACGAGCAGCAGAAGAACGTTAAAAATAACCGGGAGTACGATGCCATCACTAAAGAAATCGAACTTCAGGAGTTAGAAGTTCAAATCTGCGAAAAACGGATCAAAGAAGCTAAAGAAAGAATAGAGGCAAAAAAGGAAGAAATCAAAAAAATCGAGACGCTGATAAGCGAGCGCAGCCACGACCTCGAAACGAAGAAAGGTGAACTCGAAAACATCCTGAATGAAAGCCAGGAAGAAGAAAAGCGACTGTTAGCCGAGCGGGAGAAAGCTGCCAGGAAGATTGAGGACAAATTACTGAAGTATTATGAGCGCCTGCGGAAGAGTCTTTCCAATGGATTGGCCGTGGTGCGCGTAGTACGCGGGGCGGCGGAGGGTTGCAATATCATAATCCCGCCACAGAA
>CANGUI010000045.1 GCA_947457025.1 Flammeovirgaceae bacterium
CATTTCCTCGCTGGTGTGCAGCAGCAGAACGGCACCGCCCCTGCGGAAGTCGTCTTCATCTTCGTGGGCCAGCAGTTTTTTGATGCGCACGCGTCTGCGGTTAAGCACATTCACGATTCGGTTCAGGATCGAGAAGTTATTGTCGGCAGCGATTTCAAGCGTATAGTCCTGTTTCATGTTCGTGGCATTTGTTTACTTGATCACGGGGGGTTCGAGTATGACTTCTCCCACGCCTGCTCCGGCCGGCACCATGGGAAATACATTATCTTCCTTACCCACCACGGCCTCGAGAAAATAGGGGCCGGGTGAGGCGAGCATATCGCCAATGGCTGCGGCAAGGTCTTCACGCTGCTCCAGTTTGCGGGCCGGGATGGAATAGGCTTCCGCCAGTTTGATAAAATCCGGGTTGGACATTTCGGTGAATGAATAGCGCTTGTCGTGAAATAACTGCTGCCACTGGCGCACCATGCCGAGGAAGTTGTTGTTGAGCACCAGGATCTTCACGGGTATCTGGTACTGCATGATGGTGCCGAGTTCCTGCACCGTCATCTGGTAGCCGCCATCGCCAATGACGGCTACTACCTGCTTGCCGGGGGTACCCAGTTTGGCGCCCATGGCAGCGGGCAGGGCAAAACCCATCGTGCCCGCTCCGCCTGATGTGATGTTCGTTCGTGGGTGCTTGAAGGTGTAATAGCGCGATGCGACCATCTGGTGCTGGCCCACATCCGTAACGAGTATTGCCTCGCCTCCGGTTTGGTTGGATAACTCGTGGATGACTTCCGCCATCATCAGCTTTTCT
Organism: Flammeovirgaceae bacterium; assembly: GCA_947457025.1. Classification (GTDB taxonomy): domain Bacteria; phylum Bacteroidota; class Bacteroidia; order Cytophagales; family Cyclobacteriaceae; genus ELB16-189. The sequence continues at coordinate 800 of CANGUI010000045.1, forward strand.
CCGGAAGGAAAAAATTCGTGCTTCACCACTTTTTCATATTCCAGTTTTTCCAGTTCGCGGAAGCGGTTCATCCACTCCGGATACCGCTTCGCTTCGCACAGGTTGGTGAGTGCCTCGAGTGCTTCCGTGGCATCCGCATGCACGGAAGTTGTGGTTGGAATAATCTTGTTGATTTCGGCCTGATCAATGTCGATGTGGATGACTTTGGCCTGCCGCGCATATTTGCTGACGTTGCCGGTAACCCGGTCATCGAAACGCATGCCGATGCCAATCAGTACATCGCATTCATTGGTGAGCACATTGGTGCCATAGTTGCCGTGCATGCCGAGGTAGCCCACGTAATGGGCATGATCGCTGGGAAAACCACCGAGGCCGAGCAGCGTGCAGGCAACCGGGATGCCGGTTTTTTCGGAGAATTTCTGCAAGGCCTCGCTTCCCCCTGATAACAGAATGCCCTGGCCGGCCAGCAGATAGGGGCGCTTCGCCTGGTTGATCAGGGCGGCAGCGGCTTCCACTTGCTCCCTCTTGAGCGCGGGTTTTGGTTTGTAGGTGCGCACGTGGGAGCACCGGGTATGACCCTTGAATTCGATGATTTCGTTCTGAGCATTTTTGGTGATGTCGATCAATACAGGACCGGGGCGACCGGTGGCCGCGATGAAAAATGCGCGGGCCACGGCCGGGCCGATGTCTTTGGCTTCGGTGACCTGTACGTTCCATTTCGTGACGGGCAGCGTGGTGTTGACCACGTCCGTTTCCTGAAAGGCATCAGTACCCAGCAGGTGAGCAAACACCTGGCCGGTGATGCAAACGATGGGTGTGGAGTCGATCAGCGCGTCTGCCAAACCGGTAACGAGGTTCATGGCACCCGGCCCGGATGTCGCCAGTGCCACGCCAACCCGGCCACTGCTGCGCGCAAATCCCTGCGCAGCATGCACGGCACCCTGCTCGTGTCGAACAAGCACGTGGTTCAACTGATCTTTATAGTGATACAACGAATCGTAAACCGGCATAATGGCTCCGCCCGGATAGCCGAAGAGCGTATCCACACCTTCTGCCAGCAGGCAGCGCAGCAGAATTTCGGAGCCCTTGAGGTTCTCCGCGGAAACCTTTTCGGCCACCGGTCTATTCTTCGTCAGTAACGCATCCATCCGAAGCTGTTTTTACCTGTCGTGCATATTTCCAGAGCAGCCCGCTTTTCACTTTCAGTGCGGGCGGCTGATAGGTGGACCTGCGAACGGCCAGTGTTTTTTCATCCACCAGCAGGTTGATCTGCCGCTTGCGCACATCAATTTCAATCCAGTCGCCATCTTCTACAAGTGCGAGCAGGCCGCCATCGAACGCTTCCGGTGTGATGTGTCCCACGACAAATCCGTGCGTGCCACCCGAAAAGCGACCATCGGTGATCAGGGCAACATTTTTTCCCAGGCCTGCGCCCATGATCAGCGAAGTGGGCTTCAGCATTTCCGGCATGCCGGGCGCGCCTTTGGGGCCCACGTAGCGGATGACCACCACATCGCCTTCTTTGATTTTTTTATCGCGAACACCCTGTGCCACTTCGAACTCACCGTTGAAAACCCGTGCCGTTCCCTTGAAGCGTTCACCTTCCTTGCCGGTGATTTTGGCCACGGAGCCACGCGGGGCGAGGTTGCCGTATAAAATCTGGATGTGGGCCGATTTCTTCAATGGCTTTTCAACCGGGTGGATGATGTCCTGCTGGTCGAAGTCCAGCGCAGGCACATCAGCCAGATTTTCGGCAATGGTTTTGCCGGTTACCGTCATACAGTCGCCATGCAAAAGTCCTTTGGCGAGCAGGTATTTCATTACGGCCGGAACGCCACCTTTTTTGTGGAGGTCTTCCATCAGGTATTTGCCGCTTGGTTTCAGATCTCCCAGCAACGGGGTTTCGTCCGACAATCGCTGAAAATCGTCAAGCGTGATTTTCACGCCTGCGGCTTTGCCCATGGCAATCATGTGGAGCACCGCGTTGGTGGAGCCGCCCAGTGCCATGATGATCCGCAGCGCATTCTCGAATGCCTTTGGCGTCATGATGTCGCGGGGTTTGATATCGCGCTCAAGCAGTACCCGGATGGCGCGGGCTGCCTCCGCACATTCTTGTTTTTTTTCGGGGCTGAGTGCCGGGTTCGAAGAGGTGTACGGCAAGGCCATGCCCAATGCTTCAATGGCGGAGGCCATCGTGTTGGCCGTATACATGCCGCCACAGGCGCCCGCTCCGGGGCACGAATGCTGGATGATGCCCTTGTAGTCTTCGTCCGACAACTTATTCGCCAATTTTTCACCCAGCGCTTCGAATGCAGAAATGATGTTCAGCGAGCGCCCCTTGTAATGGCCGCCCGCAATGGTGCCACCATAGACCATGATAGCCGGGCGGTTCAATCGCCCCATGGCAATCAATGAGCCGGGCATGTTTTTATCGCAGCCCACCACAGCAATCAGGCCGTCATAGTACTGTGCCCCACATACGGCTTCGATGGAGTCGGCAATCACCTCGCGGCTGATGAGCGAGTATCGCATACCCTCCGTGCCGTTGCTGATGCCATCGCTTACTCCGATCGTGTGAAACACAAGGCCGACCAGATCCCGGCTCCACACCTCTTTTTTGATGTCTGCGGCCAGCCCGTTCAGGTGCATGTTGCAGGTGTTGCCGTCAAAGCCGGTACTCACGATGCCCACCTGCGCTTTTTTCAGGTCTTCTTCCGTCAGCCCAATGCCATACAGCATGGCCTGGGCGGCAGGCAGCGTGGGGTCCTGGGTGATGGTGCGGCTGTGTTTATTCAGTTCCATAAAGTTGTTTTTAGAAAAGTTACGTCACACAATCACGTACGAGTAGCTTTTATCGAGCACCAGGTTCTGGTAGGCTTCCTGCACGATGGCTCCGAGCGTTTTTTTCCATGGCTTGGGAAAGGCCTGGCTTTCCACCGATTGTATGCCGACAACCTCGGCTGCGGTACCGCAGAAGAAGGCGCTGTCGGCTTCAAACAATTCTTCGGGGGTGGCGTGGCGCTGCTCCACCGGGATATCCAGTTCGTGGCAGATCTCGAGTACAGTGTGGCGGGTGATGCCGGGCAGGATGTTGCCGAGCGGAGGGGTGACCAGCTCGCCATTTTTTTCGAAAAAGAAATTGGCACCCGGCCCTTCGGCAAGGCGGCCTTCCATGTCGAGCATCAGAGCTTCATCGAATCCGCGCTGCCGGGCTTCGTTGGTAGCCATAATCGAATTGACGTAATGGCCGCATACTTTCGCCTCCACTTTGATGGATTTTGGATTGGGGCGCTGGTAGGAGGAAATACACACGTTGAGCAACTGATCGCCCAGGTACTTTCCCCACTCCCACGCGGTGATCATCACAAATACTTCCTTCGGAGCGGTAAGCGACATGTTGGGGCCGCAATAGACCAGCGGGCGGATGTAGGCGTTCGACAGGTTATTTTTTTCCAATAGCTGGTAGGAAGCCTGGATCAATTCCTCCACGTGGTAGTTCAGCGGGATACCAGCAAGGGCACAGCTTTTTGCCAGCCGTTCGAAGTGCTCTTTTGCTTTAAATATTTTGGTGCCGTTCACGGAGCGATAGGCGCGGATTCCCTCGAATACCCCGTAGCCATAGTGTAGGGTCTGGCTAAATAAGTCGGTGGTAGCCTCTCTCGCGGGAATGAACTTCCCATTCACAAAAAGCACAGTATCGTTTGTGTAGTACATTTATTTTACAACTGTTAGTTTGTTCTGGTCTGTATAAAACGAGACCGTCCCGCGGGTGGGCGGGACGGTCTCAATCATTGGGTTTACTCTCTGTGGCGTCCTCACCTCGCAAATGACTGCGTCATGACGATGCAAATAGTCTGCATAGTGTTGTTATTTGATAGGTGAATAATCATTTCTGAGAATCGAATACAAGTATGAAGATATTATGCTGGTAAAACAAGAGAACAGAGCTAAAAAATTCCCGCCACTAATAACAACTGTTCGGTAGCACACTTCACGATTGCTGGTGTTTGCAGCTACTGATCTCCTCTTTCGAGGAGAACGATGTTCTCCACATGCATTGTTTGCGGAAACATATCAACCGGTTGAACCTGCTCCAGCGAATAGGCGGTGGTGAGGATTTGGAGGTCGCGGGCCTGGGTAGCGGCATTGCAGCTAACATACACGATGCGTTTCGGCCGCGCGGCCAGGAGCGTCTTACACACGTCTTCATGCATCCCTGCACGCGGCGGGTCGGTAATCACCACGTCGGGGTGGCCATGGTCTTGGATAAACGATGTGCTCAGCAGGTCTTTCATGTCACCCGCAAAGAAAGTCGCGTTCGTAATGCCATTCAGGGCGGCGTTAGCCTGCGCATCGAGTACAGCAGCAGCAACATATTCTAACCCAATTACAGCGCGAGCCTGGCCGGCCACGAAGCAGGCAATGGTACCCGCGCCCGTATACAGATCATAAACCCGCTCATCACCTGAAAGGCGCGCGAATTCCCAGGTTCTACGATACAGCGCTTCTGCCTGTCTCGAGTTGGTTTGGTAGAAAGATTTTGGGCCTACACGAAAGTGCAAATCTCCGTCGCCCGTAGGCCGCTGCATCCGCTCTGTAATGTAGGGATTACCCCGCCAGCAGATGACATCCAGATCGGCAAAGCTGTCGTTTCGTTTACCGTTGATGATGTAGTTCGCTGAGGTGATCGCCGGGTACTCGCTCACGAGAGCGGACAGGATGATCTCAATCCAATCCATTCGATCGTACGTTACCTGGAGAATGATCATCACGTCTCCCGTGGAGGCCGTGCGGATCGTGAGGGTGCGCAGAAAGCCAACTTGTTTGCGCAAGTCGAAATAGGGAATGCCGTGCTGTTGTGCAACACGATGAGCCGTTAACCGAATGGCATTGGATGGGTCTGCCTGCAGGTAACAGGTCCTGACATCAAAAACCTTATCATACTGTCGTGGGATATGAAATCCCAGACCGGGCTCGTTGATTTTGGGTTCGAGGCTCAATTCGTCAGACGTCAGCCAACGCCGGGCAGTGAAGGTGAAGTCCAGGCGATTACGGTAATGCGTGATGTTGGCGGCCGGCAGGATGGGTTCAACCGTGGGCAGGGTTAATCCCCCCAGCCGCTCCAGATTATCGACAACCTGTGTCTGCTTGTAATGCAGTTGGGTGGTATACGCAATGTGCTGCCAGGAGCAGCCACCACAAATTCCGAAGTGTTCGCAAAAGGGTGTGGTGCGGTGAGGAGAGGGTTGCGTAATCGCACATACACGAGCCTCTAGAAAACTGCTTCTCACCTTGGTCACCTCGGCGGTCACGACATCCCCCGGTGCCCCACCGGTTAGAAAGATCACCTGGCCGTTTATTCGGGCTATTGATTTGCCTTCGGCCGCTAATCCGCTAACGGTAAGATTTTCGATTGTTTCGCCTTTTTTCATGCAGGCACAAAGGTACCAAATCCCGATTCCCCCGACGGGTTACTATTTTCCAAAGCAAACTGGTATATTTCCTGCTCGTTTGACCCTCCGCATGAAAAAGATTTTGGTGTCCCTGCTGTTCATGGCAGCGCTTCCGCTGTGGGCGTCCCACATTGTTGGCGGCGAGTTCGAGCTTATCCATGTGCAAGGGAACACGTACCGGCTGAATCTGATCATCTATTTTGATGTGCTAAACGGCCAGCCCGGAGCCAGAGATCAAAATATCAACGCAGCCTTTTTCCGAAAGAGAAATAACACGCTCGTCACCACACAGATCTTGCTGCTAGACCGCCAGACTCGCGTGCCTTACACCCAGCCAAGTTGTTCCAGCGGAGAAGTGGTGACCGACCGGCTGGTGTATACGGCACTGATTACCCTGACGCCCGAGAATTTTGGCGAACCGGAGGGTTACTACATCTCCTGGCAACGCTGTTGCCGCAATTATGACATTACGAATATTTTTAGCCGTGATCCGGCAACCGGTGCACCGAGCAATCAGGTCGCGGGCCAAACGTTTTACCTGGAGTTTCCTCCGGTTGTTAAAAACGGCAAGCCTTTCATCAACTCCTCTCCTCGTTTATTTCCTCCGCTCAACGATTTCGCCTGCCCGCGCAGACCCTACTATGTCGACTTCACCGGTGTAGATGATGATGGCGATTCACTGGTTTATTCGCTCGTCACCCCCCTGAATACCCGCTCGCCTGTGGCCCTGCCGCCTGCATCTCCCGGTCCTTATCCGCTGGTTGCGTGGCGGGATGGTTTTAATGAAAATGCCATGATCGGGGGAACTCCGGATTTACGCATATCCTCTACCGGATTTCTGACCGTTACACCTAAAAAAGATGGCATCTATGTATTCGCCGTGAAGGTGGACGAATATCGCGACAGGATCAAAATCGGGGAGACACGCCGCGACTTTCAGATGGTCGTGGTAGACGCCTGCCCCGTTGCTGTAGCACCCGTGATCGCAGGCAGGCGATTGACGGACGCAACGTTCGGCTTTCGCGAAAACATGAGCATCACTTTTTCCAACCAGGTATCAAATGATAACCGCTGTATAGTTGTGCAGGTGTCGGATCAGGATTCCAACAGCCCGGATGATAATTTCGCGGAGAAAGTCTCCATCCGGGCGATTCCACTGAATTTCAGAAAAGACGGACTGAGTGATGAATTGCTACCAGCAAGCCGGGATGCCATATTAAGAAACGGCAGCACGGTAGATTACAGGGTCTGCTTCCCCACGTGCCCCTATTTTGAAGGAGGGGCATATCAGGTGGGAATTATCGCTTTCGATGATGCGTGCAGCCTGCCACTGTCCGACACGTTGCGGATCACAGTACAAGTACAGCCTCCGGAAAATCGCAGGGTACAGTTTGATCCGCCCGATAAGATCACGGCGCAGCTCCTCGAAGGCGATTCCCAAAGCTGGAATTTTCGCGCAACAGATGCCGATAACGATACGCTGACATTCTCAGTCATCGCCAATGGCTATCAGCTTGCGCCTTCCGGCATAAAAGTTCAATCGAATGTGCAGCCGGGCATCGTGCAAGGCACCCTGACATGGGAAGCATTCTGCAACATTGCCGACTTTACCAAACGAACGGTATTTCCCCTTCAACTGGTAGTAGACGACAAGGACAGGTGCAAATTCAATAAGCCCGACACACTTTCTTTCAACCTGGGCGTCACGCTGCCCGGCAATGCTGATCCGGTTATCTCGTCTACGCTTGATCCGACCGGGGTGAAACGAAAGATCGAAACCATTACGCAGGTGATTAATTCCGATCTCAACTTTACCATATTCGGGAAAGACCTTACCGATAATGACCGCCTGACGCTACGCATGGTGCCGAAGGGGTTCTCACCTGGCCCGTCGGGAATCCAGTTCGCACGGGTGGTTGGAAACGGATCCGTGGAATCGGCATTCAGCTGGAAGCTTCGATGCCCGGAGCTTGATCCTGCCAAAAGAGATTTCTATGATATTGATTTTATTGTGATTGACTCTACCAACAAGTGCCGCCTGCGTAAAGCGGATACGCTTTCTGTATCCGTAAAGGTGGTCAACCCGCTGAACAGTCGCCCGGTATTGGTGCTCCGAAGGCTGGGCGATCCGACGCCCCTGGTTTCAGGCACGTTGGATATTACGCTGGGCGAACCGATTGAGTTGCAGGTACAAGGTTTCGATGCAGACGTTTTTCCCGCCAAAGACAATCTGAAACTTGATTTAGAAAATATCGAAAGCAGCCTGCCACTCCGTGGCTTCCGCTTCGTACCGGCTGCTGGTACAAGTCCTGTATCATCGACGTTTAGTTGGACTCCCGATTGCTCCATCTTCGAAGGTGAAGATTTCGAAAACGAATACGACCTCACTTTCCGGTTATCGGACGACCGTTGTTACACAGCAGAGACTGTCCGCCAGAAAATTCGTCTCGTGGTTCGCGACGTCGTGAGTACCGATGAGGGCTTTCTGCCGCCTAACGTTTTCACGCCTAATGGCGATGCCTTCAATGAAGTTTATGCCATGCAGGTGGTGGACCCGGCAACCGGTGCGCTGCGCAATATCTTACCGCCAGATAACTGCGTGCGCAAATTTGAGTCGGTGCGCATCTACAACCGCTGGGGTCAAATGGTCTTTCAAAGTACAGACCGTAATTTTCAATGGACGGCCGAAAATCAACCCGAGGGTGTTTACTTTTATTTCATAGCCTACTCGGACAGAGATTTCAAAGGATCGCTGTCTCTGCGCCGCTGAACCTCTCAGTAAATCAAATCGATGTTTGATCTGCGTACAAAAGCGGTGCGCCCCTGCCATGTTGTTTTTTGCCAAACGTCAACGCCACCGGATACTGGCAGGCGATGCCCCGCTCCGATGCGGGCAACAACCGGCGCACCGGCTGATGGTCCTTCCATCAGGTAGACCGGATTGCGGCTAATGCCGAACGATACTGGTTCGGCCTCAATCAATGCGACACCCACCACCAGTGCTGTGACCATCGTTGCGGCCAGCAGCAGCCAGCGCAGTGGCTGGCGGGGCCTCGTGCGGGATACAGCAATCACCAGCAGTATCAGCAGGGTACTCCCTGAAGCCGCGAGGGGCACAAGGTGATGCGACAGCCAGAGTCTTGCTTGTTCTGTAGTCGTGAAATCGTACCCCGAGAGATTTTTCTTTGTTGCTACGTCCCGGATTTTTTCCACCACATGGCGGTCGCCCGATAACGCCAGATAGCGATTCAGGTAAAGCAGCGACTGGGCCGTTTGGCCGAGCCCTTCCTGTATGAAGGCCATTCGCAGCAACATCGCAGGAGAGCGGAGACCTTGTTGCTCGAGTGCCTGATAGCTTTGGAAAGCCTGCGTGTATTTCTTTTGCAAAAACAGCGAATCAGCCAGTAGCAGGTTTTGTTGCGGGTTACCGGCCAGGGTGCTTACAGACAGCAACATCAGCACAAATCCTCCAAGTTTTTTTAAAAACGCCATTGGTATATCTACCATATCCTGCTACATTTGTCCCCTCAAAATGAAAGGGGCGCTCAAAATTACGCCAATTTCAATGATCTCGTAGCTCAGCCGGTAGAGCATTACACTTTTAATGTAAG
>CANGUI010000046.1 GCA_947457025.1 Flammeovirgaceae bacterium
CAGGACCGGCGGTTGTACTCTCTTTTGTAGTGGCGGCCATCGGGTGCGCTTTTGCCGGCCTGTGCTATGCAGAGTTTGCTTCCATGATCCCGATTGCGGGCAGCGCCTATACGTATGCGTATGCCACGTTGGGCGAGTTTCTGGCGTGGGTGATCGGTTGGGCGCTGGTGCTGGAATATGCGCTCGCCTCGGCCACCGTCTCCATTGCGTGGAGCGAGTACCTTAATAATCTGCTAGGTGGTGCCATACCTTATCAATGGACCCACTCGCCCTTTGAAACCTCGGCCGATGGGGTTGCGGGCATCATGAACTTACCGGCGCTGCTGATCTTGCTGATCCTGACGGCGATCCTGATCAAGGGTACGAAGGAATCGGCCATTGTCAATGCCATTATCGTCTTTGTAAAAGTGGCCATTGTGTTACTCTTTATCGGCATTGGGTGGCAGTTCATCAATCCGGCTAACCACTCGCCCTTCCTGATACCGGCGGATACAGCCGGCCATGAGTCGTGGAATACTTTTGGTGTAGGAGGCATCTTCGGAGGTGCGGCGATTGTTTTTTTTGCGTTCATTGGCTTTGATGCGGTGTCTACGGCTGCGCAGGAAGCGAAGAATCCGAAGCGCGACATGCCCATTGGCATCCTGGGGTCACTGGTATTTTGCACACTACTCTACATCTTGTTTTCATATGTGCTGACGGGTGTGGCGCCGTGGCACGAATTTAAAACGGCAGGTAAAGAAGCATCGGTGGCCTATGCCATCCAGCAGTACATGCCTGGCTACGAGTGGCTGGCGATGATGATTACGGTGGCGATATTGGCCGGTTTTTCTTCCGTGATACTGGTGATGCTCATGGGGCAATCGCGCGTGTTCTATTCCATGTCGAACGATGGGCTGATTCCCAAAGTGTTCAGTGAGTTACACCCGAAGTTCCGCACTCCGTGGAAGTCGAATATGATCTTGTTTGTTTTTGTCGGTTTGTTCTCCGCATTTGTGCCCGGCAGTGTGGCGGGTGATCTGACGAGCTTCGGAACGCTGTTTGCTTTTGTGCTGGTGTGTGCGGGGGTTTGGGTGCTGCGTGTGAGAGACCCGCATACGCACCGGCCGTTTGCCACGCCACTGGTACCGCTGGTACCCATACTTGGGATGCTCGTGTGTACGTCCCTGATTGTGGCGCTCGACTTCAACACGTTAAAGATTGCCTTTGCCTGGATGGCCGTGGGCTTGCTGATCTACTTCGGCTACGGCAAGGCTCACAGCTACCTGCGGAAAGAGCAAAAGTAGGCACCCGCCTCCCAGTGGTTGAGGATGTCAGACCTTTTGGACGCAGGCGTCCGACGGAGTAACGGGCGCAGCACTCACAGGCGCAGGGCTTCCATTTGCTCCCGCTCCAGCGTAACGTTCACCCACTCACCATCGAGTTTGCTGCCGTATTTTTTGTAAAAGTTGATGGCGGGCTCGTTCCACTCCAACACCTGCCACATCATGCCGCTGGCCTGCTCGTCTAATGCGTGTTGCACGGTGCGGTCGAACAGCTGCTGGCCGATGCCTTTGCCGCGTTCGGTCTGCGTTACCACGATGTCTTCGAGGTAGAGGCGCTTGCCTTTCCACGTAGAGTACCGCCAGTAGTACAGCGAGAGGCCCACGATCCCCTGATCGGTTTCGGCTACAAAAAAACCGTATAAAGGCCGGGGCCCGAAGCCATCCGCTTCAAGGCGTTCGACCGTGTTGGTGACTTCAGGCAGCGCACGTTCGTAGGCAGCGAGTTCGCGGATCAGCTCCAGAACGCGGGGCAGGTCTTCTTTTTTTCCGGTGCGGATCGTGGCCATGGGTGAATGATGATAGGGTGCCCTTATTCTGTTCGGTTTCGGAAAAATTGTGGGTGCTCGCGGCGGTAAACGGTATTCGGCAGGAGGCCTACATTTTTTCTTTCGCGATCGGTGGGAGTACCTGCATGTTGTACCAGGCGAACGCAAACTGATCGGCAGTAAGATCCAGTCCTTTCGAGAGGTTGGAGGAGCCATGCCCGGACTTGGTGTCGATGCGGATGAGCACGGGGTTGGGGCCTGTGTGCATGTTCTGCAGCGTTGCGGCAAACTTGAACGAGTGAGCCGGCACCACGCGGTCGTCATGGTCGGCTGTGGTTACGAGCGTTGCTGGGTAGCTGGTGCCGGGCTTCAGCGCATGCAGCGGAGAATAGCGGCGGAGGTATTCAAACATTTCGGGAGAATCGTCCGAGCGGCCATAATCGGTAGCCCAGGCGGCGCCCACGGTGAAGCGGTGGTAGCGCAGCATGTCGAGCACCCCCACACCGGGAAAAGCTACGCGCATCAGGTCGGGGCGTTGGGTCATGGTTGCCCCCACCAGCAGGCCGCCATTCGAGCCGCCGGCGATGGCCAGAAACTTGCTGGCGGTATATTTTTCTGCGATCAGGTATTCAGCGGCTGCGATGAAATCATCGAACACATTTTGTTTGTTCATCTTCGTGCCGGCCTGATGCCATTTTTCGCCATACTCGCCTCCCCCGCGCAGGTTCGGTTGCGCATAGATGCCGCCGTTTTCCAGCCACACGAGGCGCGCAGGACTAAACCCGGGCGTGAGGCTGATGTTGAAGCCGCCATACGCGTATAACCATGTGGGATTCTTGCCACTTTTTATCAGGCCCTTTTTGTGAACGATGAACATCGGCACCCGGGTGCCATCCTTGCTGGTGTAAAACACCTGGTTCGTTTCATAGTCTTCCGGATTAAAGTTCACCTGCGGGCGTGCATATTCGGTGGAGGTGCCCGTGGCGATGTTGTACGAGAAGATGGTGGTGGGATAAGTAAACGAGGTGAACGAATAGTACACGTCGGTGTCCTCCCAATAACCGCCAAAGCCGCCCGCCGAGCCGATGCCCGGCAGGGCCACTTCGCGTTCGAGCTGGCCGCGGTTGTTGAACTGCTTGATCTGGGTTTTTGCGTCCTTCAGGTAGCTGACAAAGAGTTTTCTGCCGGCTGTGCTTACACTCTGAATCGGCTCGGTGGTCTCAGCGATGATGTCTTTCCAGTTTTCCGGGGCCGGATTTTTAGCATCCACTTCAACGATCCGCTCGTTGGGTGCGTTGCGGTTGGTTTGGATGATCAGGCGGCTGCCATCATTGTCGAGCAAGGTGTGGTCGTTATCGAAGCTGGTAACGACGGGTAGCAGCTTTCCTTTCGCGTCCGACAAATCCTGAATATACAGTTCGTTGCCTGAGGTGCCCACGGATGTGGAGATGATCAGGTAGCGCTCGTCTTCGGTTAGGCCGGCACCCGCGCGGCGTTGAGGCTGCTGCGCGCCGCCATCGTAAATCACAACATCTGCCTGCTGGGGTGTGTTGAGTTTGTGAAAGTACACGCGGTTGTAGTCCACTTTAGCGAAAAGCTGTTTGCCTCGCGGATTATCATAGCGGGAGTAGTAAAATCCATCGTTGTCGCGCCACGCGATGCCGGTGAACTTCAGGTCGGTGAGGGTGTCGCCCACCACTTGCTTATCCGCCGCGCGCATCGTCACCGCCTTCCGCCAGTCGGAGCCGCCCTCCTGAATGAGAATCGTGAGCAGGGAGCCGTCTTTGCTGAAGAACATGCCACCCAGCGCCGTGGTGCCATCTGCAGAAAAGGTGTTGGGGTCGAGAAACAATTCCTCGGGGCCTTCCTTCCCTTTTTTGCGGTATTGCACATTTTGGTTTTGTAGGCCGCTGTTTTTCGAGAAATAGTAATAATCGCCATGCTTTTGCGGGGCACCGATGCGTTCGTAATTCTGCAGGTCATCGAGGCGTGCGCGGATGGCCTGGCGATAGGGGATCTTGTTGAGGTAGCCGAACGTTACTTCGTTCTGCTCGCGCACCCACTGGCCAGTGGCTTGTGCCGTATCATTTTCCAGCCATCGGTAGGGATCGGGCACTTTCGTCCCAAAATAGGTGTCCATGGTATCCACTTTTGCTGTGGCCGGATAGCCGCTGATTTTGGCTACTTCGGGCGTGGATGAGCAGGCCATCAACAGGCCGGCAGCGAGCAAAGGAATGATCGGGTTGTTCATGATCGGGTTACGTTATTCGGTTCGGGCGAAGTTGGGCTAGCGGCATCACGTGTTTTCACCGCCGCCTGATGGGGCAATTAATCAGAAAGAAGTACATTTCGCAAGAAGATTTCCAGGCTTTATGAAAATTCAAAACGCTTACCTCGCCTCCCTGAATATGCTGGCGCTGGTTTTTACTCTTACCGTGAACGCGTTGGCGAACATCCTGCCCATCAACGGCATGAACACAGGCGAGGTTTCCGCCATTTACCCAAGCCTGTTTACTCCGGCCGGCCTGACTTTCTCGATCTGGAGTGTGATTTACCTGTTGCTGGTGGCTTTTTGCTTTTATCAGTTTACCCGGGTGTTGCAGCCTTACTACCGGATGCTTTCATTTTTATTCATCGGTTCGTGTGTGCTGAATGGTGCCTGGATTGTGGCATGGCATTACCTGATGCCCAACCTGTCGGTGGTGATTATGGTTGCCTTGTTGCTCACGCTGCTGCGGATTTTCTTGTTGCTGCAACACGCGCACTTGGTAAGCTCCGGCGAGCGATGGCTCGTGCGGCTGCCGTTTACAATTTACCTTGCCTGGATTTGTGTGGCTACGATTGCGAATATCTCGGCCGCATTAGCCCGCCAAGCCGATCTGGTGAACGCGGTGAACCCGACAGTTGTTACTCTTGTGATGCAGGCTGTAGCGGCTGGGCTGGCAGTTTTCATGACGTGGCGCTTCGGGGCACCGGCCTTTGCGCTCGTGGTAATGTGGGCGTTGTATGGCATCCACGTGCGCTGGCGCGCCTCGGATTTCAATTTGGTTGCCGATGGCGCCCTGCTCCTGGTGGGCGGGCTGGCGATCGTCACAGGCATCGTGGCCTGGCGCGTGGCACGGAAGCCCGTAGCGGGCTAGGACTTCATTTTACTCGCAGTGTTTGGCATTGGTCAATTGATGACTTCGAAGCCGGTATAAGGAACCAGCACCTTCGGAATGGCGATACCGCCGGCCGTTTGATTGTTTTCGAGCAGTGCCGCCACAATGCGCGGCAGCGCCAACGCGCTTCCATTGAGGGTATGCAGCAGGGTGGTTTTGCCATCTTTACTTTTATAACGCAGTTTCATGCGGTTGGCCTGAAACGTTTCGAAGTTGCTGACGGAACTCACCTCCAGCCACCGCTGCTGCGCGGCAGAGTACACTTCCAAGTCGTACGTCATGGCTGAGTTAAAGCCCATATCGCCACCGCAGAGCAATAACTTGCGATACGGTAACTCCAGTTTCTCGAGCAGGCTTTGTACGTAGCGGCACATATCTTCAAGAGCGGCATAAGAATCTTCGGGTTTCTGTATCTGCACGATCTCGACTTTATCGAACTGGTGCAGGCGGTTCAGGCCGCGCACATGGGCTCCCCAGCTGCCGGCTTCGCGGCGGAAGCAGGGTGTGTAGCCCACATTTTTGACCGGTAACTCAGCCTCGGGTATGATCACGTCGCGGTAAAGGTTGGTGATGGGCACCTCGGCCGTGGGAATCAGGTACAAACCGTCCTCCGGCACAAAATACATTTGCCCTTCCTTGTCGGGAAGGTTCCCGGTGCCGTAGCCGCTGGCTTCATTGATGACGATGGGTGGCTGCATTTCACGGTAGCCGTGGGCGGCGGCCTGGTCGAGGAAGAAGTTGATCAGTGCGCGCTGCAGCTTTGCCCCTTTTCCTTTGTACACCGGAAACCCCGCACCGGATATCTTTACACCCAGGTCAAAGTCGATGATGTCGTATTTTTTGATGAGCTCCCAGTGGGGCAGCGAATCGGCCGGCAGTGTGGGCACGGTTCCGTGCTGGTGGGCGACAAGGTTGTCCTCAGCTCCCTTGCCGGCAGGCACGTGCGCATGCGGAACATTCGGAATTTTATAAAGCAACTGCTGCAGCGTTGCTTCTGCCTGCGTCCAGGTCTCTTCCAGTTTTTTAATTTGCTCTTTTTCGCCCGCCACCGCTGCACGCAAGGCAGTGGCTTCATCCTGGCGGCCACTCTTCATCAACTCTCCGATTTTTTTCGAATCCGCGTTGCTGCGGGCCTTCAGTTCATCGGCCTGGTTCTGCGCCGTTCTGCGCAACAGGTCCGTATCCAATACCTGTTGGATCAGTTCCTCACCATCTTTAAAATTTCGCTTTGCTAGCCCGGCCAGGACAATTTCTTTTTGCTCGCGGATGAATGCAACGGTCAGCATGCTGGGGTTTTGTTTAGCGGCTAAAATTAGTACACTGCCATAAATTTCCGGGCACCGTTTGATAATATTCGTTTTTCATCTATACTTGCACCGTCAACAAGCTCTCCCGAGCTTCGCAACTGAGTATTCCTGAACTTTCTTTACCGTTATAAATATTGAATTTCACTGCTTGTCGGCAGTTTCGATAACCGGACTTTTTAACCAATTTAATTACATATACTTTTTTCCATGTACACGATAGACGACCTCAGCGTCCGACTTCTTTCCGAGCTGAAAGAAATTGCCGAATCTATGGGCATCGATAATGCCCGCAAACTGGGTAAGCAGGATTTAATTTACAAGATTCTGGACGCGCAAGCCCTTGCGCCTGAGCCCAACCCGACGCCGCCCGCACGGATGGCGCACGATACCGACCGTAAAATGCGGCCGCGCAGGAGAGAGAACGTGGCGCCACCACCTCCAACTGCGCCTGCACCCGCACCCGAGGCGAAGCCGAAGCAAGAGCGCAAAGAGCCGAAGGCCGATCCGCTGTCTTTTGATCTGGATTTGGATTCTTCCATCGCCCGTTTTGATGAAAGTCAGGAAGCAGAGCCTGCTTATGAGCCGGTATCAGTTCCGCAGCCGGTATCCGTACAAGAACCGCAGTCGGCCCCTCCGGCTGCCAACCCGCGCTTGTTGAATGTGCGCGATTTTGACGGTGCCGTTACCAACGAAGGTGTTCTCGAAATCATGCAGGATGGTTACGGCTTCCTGCGTTCAAGCGATTACAACTACCTGGCCAGCCCAGACGATATTTATGTGTCGCCCGCCCAGATTAAATCTTTGGGGCTGCGCACCGGCGATACGGTGCGAGGTTCGATCCGCCCGCCCAAGGAGGGTGAAAAATATTTTGCGCTGCTCAAGGTGGATATTGTAAACGGCAAAACTCCCGATGAAATCCGCGATCGCGTTGGGTTTGAGTACCTCACGCCGCTTTTCCCGGATGAGAAACTGCGCCTCAGCACCACACCGGATAACATGAGCACGCGCATTCTCGATCTGTTTGCTCCCATTGGCAAAGGACAGCGCGGCATGATTGTGGCGCAGCCGAAAACCGGCAAAACCGTGTTGCTGAAAAACATCGCCAACGCCATTGCGGAAAACCATCCGGAAGTGTATCTGATCGTATTGCTGATTGATGAACGACCGGAAGAAGTAACCGATATGGCACGTTCCGTGAAAGCGGAAGTCATCGCCTCCACGTTTGATGAACAGGCCGAGCGCCACGTTAAAGTAGCCAGCATTGTACTGGAAAAGGCCAAGCGCATGGTGGAGTGCGGCCATGACGTAGTCATTCTGCTCGACTCCATCACACGGCTGGCGCGTGCATACAACACGGTGGTTCCCTCTTCCGGCAAGATTCTTTCGGGTGGTGTGGATGCCAACGCCCTGCACAAGCCGAAGCGCTTCTTTGGCGCCGCCCGTAAAATTGAAAACGGAGGTTCGCTGACGATCATTGCCACCGCGCTGATCGATACGGGCTCGAAAATGGACGAGGTAATCTTCGAAGAATTTAAGGGCACTGGCAACATGGAATTGCAACTCGACCGCAAGCTTTCGAATCGCCGGATTTATCCTTCCATCGATGTGCCGGCCTCCGGTACGCGCCGCGAGGATTTGCTCATGCGCGAAGAAGAATTGCAGCGTGTTTGGATTTTGCGCAAGTTCATGAGCGACATGAACTCGGTGGAAGCGATGGAGTTCCTGCAATCAAAGATGAAGGGCACCCGCAACAACCAGGAGTTTTTGATTTCAATGAACGGATAATTCCCTTTCGGGGATGCAGTTTCAAAAAAGATAGAAACGTCTTTTCGGGAGCGGGACGACCCCAAGCAATCTTCATTTCATGGAGATTGCTTCACTTCGTTCGTAATGACGTTTACAAGTTGAAACAGCCTCCGAATTCATTCGCGCACCCACTGCCCATCGGCATTCAGCCGAAAATAATACTCCCGACTTTGCGGGCTATAATCGGAGGCGATAACGACCAACAACCGTTTCGGTATAGTTGCGAGCTGCGACAAATCCAGATCAAGCGCCGGAGCGTTGGGGCGAAGCCGTGTTTTGAGTTTTTCTTCCATGGTTTGGGCATCGTACAAAATCAGCAACGCAGGCTCGCTCAGATTTCCGCTACCGGGTATGGTTAGCGTAGTTTGCGCGACAAGGACCCGTGGCGCAAGGGGAGTATCAGAAAACCAAATGGTATTTTCACTCAGTAAAAATGGAATTTCGGTTACGCGTTGGATACCAAAAACTTCATAGCGGAAAATGCCTTGCCCGGGAAGCGTATCCGATAGCGTATAGTCTTGAACAAACCGCCCTTGCGCATTGGCCAAAACCGGTTGCGTGTTAATGAGCCTGGCCCTCTTTTCGGCCGGCCTTTTTCGGTAGGTACGAAACGACTCGTACCGGGCTATCAACGAATCGGGTACAAACCAATGCACGGTTACAATTTTACCCCGGGTGGCGACATTCGTGGTTACGGTGTCTGTCTTCAACAACCGGTGCGGTCGCCCAAGCGGGCGTGTCGCTACCTGAATTTCGAAGCTGCATTGATCTCCTAAAAACCCATCGATGTTCACCAGATACTGTTGCCCGGGTTGGAGGTCGGGCAGTTCTACGAACACGTCATCCATGAGGCCGGTGGAAACGCATTGCAGCAGCTGGTACGAGGCAGTTTCGCACGCGCGCCCGGCCAGAATTACCACTTGCACACCTTTTCCGCGCCCACATTTTTGTGCTCCCACATTTAAGAAATAGCGGCCGGGCTGTGGCACCGTAAAGTCGAACCATAAGTCGTTGTGGTACTTCAGGCATTTCTCCGTTAGCTTTTTATTGATGCACTTCCATTCCACGGTGGCTTGCCGCGTATCGGCTGTCACCGGAGCGGCATCCACTGCCAGCGTAAGGCGCTGAAAAATGGAATTGTTAACCCACTGTCCCCACGCAAGAGCGGGCAACAGAACAAAAGTTAAACACAAACCTTTTGTCATTTTCGAAAGATAGTGGAAATTCGGCTTGCCTATCGGGGTAGAGCAGATGGTTGCCGCCCCGGGGTCCATACAACCAACACCCGCCATGCAACAATCCGCCGCCACTACGCTTTTCCTCCCCATCGCCCTTGGCATCATCATGCTGGGCCTGGGGTTATCGCTCACGATCCAGGATTTTAAGCGTGTCACCAAATTCCCGAAGGCCATCACTGTAGCGCTGCTTTGCCAGATGCTGGTGTTACCCACGCTGTGTCTGCTGCTCGCCAAAGCCGCGGGTCTCGCGCCCGAACTGGCGGTGGGTATGATGTTGCTCGCGGCCTCGCCC
>CANGUI010000047.1 GCA_947457025.1 Flammeovirgaceae bacterium
AGTATTTGAGATAAAATCGGCTGTCCGGTAAATTTTTTACTTTTATCCATGGCTACGTTTAAGTGTGGTAACTAAACATAACCAAAAAGAGCGACCCTAAACAAGTCGCTCTTTTAAAATTTTAGTCGGACAATAGTGTAAAAATATCTTTCTTGCTTGTCGCGGTAAAAAGTATCCAAGTAGTCCGATTGTAATAATCCATAGTCCTGAAATCACAAACAGTCCACTTACATGATTCTTCATAAAAAGTGCTCCAATTGGATTCCCCTCGTTCGCTTTCGTCAAGTCACCATCCCAGTATTCTTTCGATTGATAAATTACTGTTATCGTAACATCGAATATACTTGTCCAAAGCGCTGGTATTAAAAGAAGCAATTTATCCTTTCTTGTCATCATGCTCTACTGTGTTTGAAAACGTCAATGAGCCTTGCTGCCAACTCTCAAATATACGCAATAAACCCGGGAACGGTTCTTCCAGACGCATTCCCGGCAAAACGTTGAAAATCTGGCGTTTCAAGATGATGGGAATTTAGCGTATTTCGTATAATTTTGATTTTTCACATTTTAAGATAACACAAAATGCGCAGGGATGTACCTCGAATTGATTGGAGCGGCTTTGGCTTCGAGGAAGGCGAACATAAAAACACTTCGGTAATCTGGATCAAGTTTGCCTATAATGCCGCAAAAATTGAGTCGGTGAAGGCGGTGGGCGGGCGGTGGAGTAATTCGAAGAAGTGTTGGTACGTGGCGGCCAATACGCATTTCAGGCAGTTGTTCGGTCTCGCCGCGCCGCTGGCGGGTAAGCGCGTGCTGGCGCGCGTGTCGCCCTACAACCAACAGCAACTTCAGCGCATGCGCGAGGAACTTCAGCTGAAGGCGTACAGCCCCGCCACGCTGCGCACCTATTTGGTGGAGTTTGCGCAATTGCTGTACGTGTTGAAAAATGTACCTGCTGATACGCTCAGCTATGAACGTTTACGCAGCTACATGCTTTATTGCGTGAATGAATTGAAAGTTTCCGAGAACCAACTGCACAGTCGCCTGAATGCCATTAAGTTTTATTACGAGCAGGTACTTAAAAAAGAAAAATTTACGGCGGAAATCCCGCGGCCAAAAAAGCCGTCTACGTTGCCCAAAGTACTGAGCCAAAAAGAGGTTTTGAAAATTTTTGCTGCGGTCGGGAATGACAAGCATTTACTGATGCTTGAACTCTGCTACGGCATGGGTTTGCGGGTAAGTGAAATTGTTAAGCTCAAAGTAAGCGATATTAACAGCCACCGCATGCAGGTGTTGGTGGAGGGTGCCAAAGGAAAAAAAGACCGCTATGTGCCGCTACCGGGTTCGGTGCTACAACTCCTGCGTGCCTATTACCGGGCGTACCGCCCTAAAACGTACTTATTTGAAGGCCAGTATGGCGCACGGTATTCCATTCGCAGTGTGCAAACCGTTTTTAAGAACGCGATGCGAAGCGCTGGGATAAAAACCCCCGTAGGCATTCATGGCTTACGGCACAGTTACGCTACGCACTTGCTGGAAGCCGGAACGGACATGACATTCATACAAAAGCTGCTGGGCCATCATGATATTAAAACCACGCAACGGTATGCGTATGTTGGTCAAGCCCAACTCAATGCGGTGGGCAGTCCGCTGGATAAACTCCGCAAGCGTTGAGAGTAGCGCCCGGCCACGGATAGAAACGGAAACCCCGCCAAGGGCTGGCTGTGCGGGGGCGCGGAGTTGAAGTGAATAGCCGGGCCCGAGCCGCCGGGGCCGCGCGCGTGGAGCGAGGGGGCCGCCAAAAACATTTCTGTTTCGCACGTGGCTGCGGTTGATTACATTTCTCCACCTAAATTCATGCTTATGCCACGCGCCTATCTTCTGCTTGTTTTTCTGTTTGCCTTTGTGTGGGCCAACGCCCAGCCGGTCGATCCGGCCTTTTATGGAAATCTAAAATGGCGCAACATCGGGCCGCAACGCGGGGGGCGCTCGCTCGGGGCCAGTGGCAGCCCGGGCCGCATCAACGAATACTACTTTGGCGCTACGGGTGGCGGCCTGTGGAAAACCACGGATGGTGGGCAGGAATGGTTTCCGGTAACGGATGGAAAAATTTCGTCTTCGTCTATCGGGGCGGTGGCCGTGGCTGAAACCAATCCGGATGTTGTGTACATCGGTGCTGGTGAAACGCAGCTGCGCGGCAGCATTACGCAGGGCGATGGCGTGTACAAAACCACCGATGGCGGCAAAACGTGGCGCCACCTGGGCTTGCGCGAAACTCAGGCCATTGCGCGCATCCGCGTGCATCCTACCAATCCGGATATCGTGTATGTGGCCGCGCTGGGCCACCCTTACGGGGATAACGAAGAGCGCGGTGTGTTTCGCAGCACCGATGCCGGCAACACGTGGAAGAAGATTTTGTATGTGAGCCCGAAAGCGGGCGCTGCGGATCTGATCATCGACCGCACAAACCCGAAGATTGTGTACGCCACCACGTGGCAGGTGTACCGCAAAACGTGGAAGATGTGGGGCGGTGGGCCGGATTGCAAACTCTGGAAATCGGAAAACGGTGGCGATACATGGACGGAGCTGACGCGCAACCCCGGCATGCCGGCACCGCCTTTCGGAAAAATCGGCATCACGGTGTCGCCTGCCGACAACAAGCGGCTGTGGGCTATTGTAGAAGCGAATGACGGAGGTGTGTACCGCAGCGATGACGCGGGCGCCACCTGGAAAAAAGTGAATGACGAACGCAAGCTGCGCCAGCGTGCCTTCTACTACACGCGCATCTATGCCGATCCGTTCGACCGCGAAACGGTGTATTGCCTGAATGTGGATTTCTGGAAATCCACCGATGGCGGAGTGAAGTTCGACCAGGAAATTCAGGGCAAGCATGGCGACTACCACGACCTGTGGATTGACCCGAACAACCCGCAGCGCATGATCGTGGCCGATGACGGGGGCGGCTCCGTAAGTGTGAATGGCGGCAAGAGCTGGACGGATCAGGATTACTGTACCACGCAGTTCTACCACGTAACCACCACCAACCACGTGCCCTACCACGTGGCAGGTGCGCAGCAAGATAACTCTACCATTGCCGTGCCCAGTGAAGGGTGGAACCACATGAACGTGCTGGGCGAGTGGGGCTACGATGTGGGCGGTGGCGAGAGTGGCTACATTACCTCGCACCCCAACGAACCGAACGTGTATTACGCGGGCAGCCAGGGCGCGCTGCTTACGCGCAAAGATGTGCTCACCGGCCAGATTCGCGACATCCAGGTGTACCCGCGCTTCTTCTCGGGCGAGCCGGCCAGCTCGCTGCCCGAGCGCTGGCAGTGGACGTACCCGATTGTGTTTTCACCGAAAGATGCCAACACGTTGTTTACCTGTTCGCAGCATGTGTGGCGCACCACCAACGATGGCCAGAGCTGGGAAAAAATTTCGCCCGACCTTACGTATGCCGATCCGGAAACGCTCGGCCCCACGGGCGGGGAGATCACCAAAGACATGAACGGCCCGGAGATCTACGCCACCGTATTTGCGCTGGCGCCTTCGTTTCATGATATCAATACGATCTGGGCCGGCAGCGATGACGGCAAAATTCACATTACGCGCAATGGCGGCAAGAACTGGGCGGACATCACACCCAAAGATCTGCCGAAGCATTCCGTAGTGGCGATCATCGATGAGTCGCGTCACTCCGCTGGTACGGCCTACGTTGCGGCATTCCGGTATCAGGTGGATGACCGACAGCCGTATGTTTTCCGCACCACGGATTTTGGAAAAACGTGGACGAAGATTGTGAGTGGCATTAAAGACGGCCACTTTGCGCGCAGCGTGCGCGAAGATCACGTGCGGCCGGGATTGCTTTTTCTCGGCACGGAACATGGCGCGTATGTGTCGTTCAACGCGGGCGATACCTGGCAGTCGCTGCAATTGAATTTGCCCGACACGCCCATCCGCGATCTGGTGGTGAAGAATGATGATGTAGTGCTGGGCACGCACGGTCGCGGCTTTTGGATTCTGGATGACATCAACCCGCTGCGCCAACATTCGGAAGCGGTAGCCAAACAAGCGGTAACGTTGTTTCAGCCGAGCGATGCCATCCGCGGTGTGTACGATGCCGTATTTCAGTATTATCTGAAAGGCAAAGTGGACTCTGTGAAGCTCGATATTCTGGATGCCAATGGCAGCGTGGTGCGTTCGTTTGTGGGAACGAAAGCCGAGGAAAAACCAACCGCGGGAGATTGGTGGGGTGCAGGCGAAGGCAAGCCTACCACAGCCGCGGGGCTGAACACCTTCAAGTGGAATTTGCGCTATCCGGGCGCCACTGTTTTTGATGGCATCATCATCTGGGGGGCGCGCCCGCAGAACGGGCCGAAGGCGCCCATCGGCAAGTACCAGGTGCGACTAACAGCCGGAGGAGTTACGCAGACGTATCCGTTTAACGTAAAGATTAACCCCAACCTGAAAGGTGTAACAGAGGCCGATCTGAAAGAGACCTTTGACCTGGCCATGAAAATTCGCGACAAAGAAAGTGCCGCCAACGAGGCGGTGATACGCATCCGGAAGATTCGCGCGCAGGCCGAAGAGCGCATCAAAGAAGCCAACGATGCCACGTTCACCACGCAGGCAAACGAGTGGATCGGCAAACTCACCGCCATTGAAGAAGATTTGTACCAAACGAAAAACCGCAGTGGCCAGGATCCGCTTAACTTCCCGATTAAACTCGGCAACCGCCTGTCGGCCCTGCGCAGAAGTTTAGAGACGGGCGACAACAAACCCACGGCTGGGGCTTACAAAGTGTTTGATGAGCTGAGCAAAGAGCTGGACGGCCACCTGGCGAAGTTGGAGAGTGTGATCGCGAGCCGCACTGCGCTGAACACGTGGTTGAGCGGAAAGGGATTGAAGGAGATTGGGGCGGGGAAGTGAGGATATTGAATTGACAGTTGATTGTTGTTCGTGGTGAACTGCTATTTGCGTGCAATACTTGAACAAAAAGTTGCCGGGCAGGTTGCAAACGTGCTTTATCTGTTGTTGCACATGCCCTGGGGGAAAGGCGCAAGCCGTAGATTTTCTTTTGGGCGGCTATCGGGCTGTACGCTATACTCCTCGCCACCGCACACACGCCCGCGCCGCTGCGGGGTGCCGCTTCCATCCCGGCCGCATTTTGCCGCCTATCGGTGTGCCGCGCCAGCAAGGAAGTCTTTCCTTCGCGGATCGTCTCCCACTCCTCACTGTTTGCCAGTTTCGAGCAGCACATGTCGAACAGCGAAACAGCGAAGTTTGATAAGAGTTCGATAGATTTGTACAAAAAATTGTACAACTATGGAAGTGACGACTTACTCCAGCTTTCGCGCAAGTTTAAAAAAGAAGCTTGACAAGATTACCAATGATCACGACATCCTGATTGTTAACCGAAAAGGCAATAAGGATGTGGTGGTCATGTCGCTAAAAGATTATAACTCGTTAGAAGAGACATTGTATTTGCTCTCATCAAAAGCAAATGCGGAGAAACTGCGCCTGGGAATAAAACAATTGAAAGAAGGCAAAGTAGTAAAGAAGTCGTTGAAAGATTTATGACGATTTCCTTTGCGGAGGTGGCATGGGAGCAGTACCAGGAGTGGGCGTCTACTCAACCGGAGATGATTCCCAGAATCAATGAACTGATCAAGCAATGCAGTCGCGACCCCTTCAAGGGCATTGGCAAGCCCGAGCCGCTTAAGGGTGATTTGAAAGGGTTTTGGAGCAGGCGTATCAATCAAGAACACCGGCTGGTGTGCCGTGCCAGCAAAGGGAGTCTTGAAATCATCTCGTGTAAGTATCATTACTGAACTTTCTTTTTTCTGTCGCGGATCGTCTCCCGCCTGGGGGACCGATCCGCTGCCAATTCCACATTAGATTCACTTGCTTCCCGTATTTTCCCAAAGCGTTAACGTGAGTTTTGGGTGCTGTAAATTCAATTCATGAAACACCGCACTGGAATGAAGATGCTTCTGAAATAAATCCGGCATTTTCCATTAACTCATAACCGACTTCAAATAGATGTACGTCAACCTTTGAAAAACAAATGGTTCAGAAGAGCAAACGTTTAGGGTGATGCTATATCGTCTTGTGTTGCAGATTCAGACCGGCATAAGGGCTGATCTTACTTTTTCAATTGAATTCGATACGGGCCGATTACTGAATTGAAAAGGATGTCACCGTTTTCCAAAAGCTGTAATATCGCGTAAGCGCCATTGCCTCTGTTAGATTGACCAAATTCCACCCGTGTTCTGTTCATGCCGGTGTTCCAGTCTAAGCCGGTGATTTCCCAACCCCTCTCCGCCGTGTATCCATTTACCAGCACCATGTTGGAGCCGCTTGTAACCAGGGGCACCATACTTGTGGATACCACATCGTTGCGTGTCCAGACAGAAGTAAACTCATTCGTCTCCGGGTTCCATTCAACGCGCTCCATGCCTTTCGGACCAGCATGAACCGGGCCCACCGTCATCACATCAATTATCCGATCGGGGTGTCCTTCATCGATCAGATTGTTTACCAAAAATGCGCCCCAACCGTTTACAACGATTGTTTGTTCAGATTGAATCCAGGGCTTATCGTCCGGTAACCCGGCTTTGATGGGGATAAAGCCGGCAATTCTCCTCGATTTCGCTCCTTCTTTTTGCTGATGTGATTCCGGTATTTCATCTCGCCAGAAGGCCACCAGGTTCATCCTGTTTTGGCCATCTGTAATCAATACCAGTTTATCCTCATCCGCACCAAAGCCCATCAACGTTGGGGTTGATCCCGCCCCCGTGCCGGCCTTAATTGCCGGGGGCCAGTCACCACCATTATACGGACTTATCCACGCGCCATCGGATTCTTTATCGGAAATTTCACTGCCCGTCCAAACCAGTTTCCGCATCATGCCATCTCCTTTCGGAGTCTTGCTTCCCGTGGCAACATAAATGCCATTCTCTTCATCAACGGCCATGGAATTTGTACATAGTTCGGTATCCTGGAAAGCATAAAATTTACCCGGACCTTTCAATTGTCGGTCGATTACGGCAATACCGTTTACAGCACCAATCACAATATGTCCGTCATAGGTCATGTTCATCCCAACCATATTAATTCGCTTGATCCCCGGAGCTACCTCCGCAGCCGGAATAAGGGCTGAAACATCGAAACGGTACTTCACTTCAAGACCTTTTGAAGGATCCGCTTTATCAATCAGTCCAATGGCAGAAACCACAGTGCCGGCATTTGCATACACATAATCTTCGGAACTCACCAACGCATAAACTCCGGCCGGAAGAACCAATCCGGGCTGAGGCCCCAAAATTTTCTTCAGGTGACGGGTTGCAAAATCCAGGGATGTATAGCTTACATCGGAAATGGACTTCAGCTGCTCAATTGTCAGCCGTTTCGCCCCCGGAAGGTCAATATCCGTAACCCGGTTCCAGTTGGTTCCTTTCTTATCGATCAGTGCGATCCGGTCGGTGGAAACGGACCACATATAATTTGTATCGGTAGAAGCATAGGTCACGTTGTTGACCGGGCCGCCCCAAATCGGGGTGAGCACATGTAAATCAACTTTGTAATCGCCATCGTGAATCTGATACGGAACACAGTTCGTTTGGCCGGAATTGATATGCGTTACACCATAAATTGAGGAAGAAAGAAATGGATTTTTTGACGGATACCCAGTGGCAGTAGCAGAAGTTGGTGACTCGGGTGTGTTAGCTTCTTGTGTTTCTTTTTTTTGCGTACAAGAAATCAGAAGTCCAATGCCCGCCGCAGTGAGGAATATCACCTGTTTCATTTTGGAATACTTGTACATGCTTTTTTTTGAACCTGAATGTTGAAAATATTTTTTTACACGAACCCGTCCGCCTGTTTTTGAGTTTTCCAGCAATAGCCATCACCACCTATACAGGCGATTGTTCGTTTTCTTGGATAAAGGTAAGGCAAAAATAGCGTATTCAAAATTTGAAAGGCCGGGTTGCATTCTAAATTTTGTTATGTCTTTCGCTGCAGATTCTGTGATAGCAAGCAACAAATTGTTCGATTAATTTTGTTTCAAGGCAGTTTGAAACTAGCCTGGAAAGACGGGCGGTTTTGGCGTCAAGCCGGAACCGCCCGTCCGTTTGATTCAGGTGGTGTTTTAATTCTCCGCAGAATCTCGCTTCGGGCTCTGCGGCAAACCAAGTTCCTTTCCTTTTCCGGGATTGTTCCGCCCTTGTTGGTGTTGCGCGTGAGCAGTAGCGCGTAGGCTCACCAACAAGCGAGATGAACCCCAGCTATCCCCCCAACTGGCGCAAGCGTCGCGCTTGTGCCTATCCCGTTAGCGCGCGTTTGCAACGCGCGCTTTTCCCGCGTTGTGGCAAGCCGGCATAGTTGCCTGTACACCCCCGTTAGCGCGCGTTTGCAACGCGTGCTTTTCCTAACCCTAGTTGCTGTTGATAAAGTTTAGGTAGTTATTGTTGGTCCCAACCGGCGCAAGCGTCACGCTTGTGCCTACCTAGGCGTTTGGTGCTCCCGTTAGCGCGCGTTTGCAACGCGTGCTTTTCCCGCGTTGTGGCAAGCCGGAATCTTTGCCTGTACACCGCGCAGCAGGGATAGAAGCGGAAAGCCCGCCAGGGGCTGGATTGGGCGGGGCGCGGACTTGCAGCGGATAGCCCGCAGCTGCCCAAAAAAGAAATCGACCCCATTTGGCGCAAATCTTTCACGCGTGTGTGGACAAGCGCGAGACTCGTGCCACAAAATAGGTCTGAAGATTATCTTCCCGGCAGTGCGATCAACGATGCAGGCATGTTCGAAAAATTTATAGAAGTGATCTTGATTGAAGGGCAAATTTGAGGAAGGCACAAGTGATCCGCGCTAAACGCCAACGCACAGCACGTACGCCAGTCGAAGGTGCAGCGCATGCGCAGCTCGTAACGAACGGTATGAAATTTCCGGCACGCATCGTTATTTACCCACTTGAGCATAATTTGCAATCGTTAGGCATTGATAATGGCGGCAATCGTGTGGGTTGCCAGCGCTGGTTCCTGCGCGCACGCGTGCGCCAATACCGACGCGGATCTGTACGTGGCCACATGCGATGCGATGAGCGCCGGCGCATCGCTTTCAGCTGAGTTGCATTGAGGTGTACATCGGGCTGCTCAATGCATTTCAGCGCTTCAATCTCCGGCACGGCACATGCGCGCAGCACCTGACGGTTTAAGAATGTGTGCCCAAGCAGGGAAGGCAACTCAGAGTGGCCACGGGTCGGCCCACGGGCTACCGGCATGGTAATCGACTAACTCGCTATCGGTAAGCAAACATGCGTGTAGTTCGAGTGTGATTTCTTCGCGATGCAATTGCGTGCCGATAATAACCACCTCATTCATGCGGTCACCCCAGGTTTCATCCCATTTCCTGGCCAGCTCCTGCTGGTGTTCCAGGTAAGCTGCACTTTGTGCACGCTGCCGCAGCGGAACCGAAGCCCACCAGCGGCCATATACCTCCGCTTTTGATGAGCCGCCCGCCTGGCTCCACAGCAGCACCTCATTTGGCCGCGAGGCGAGCCAAAAAATACCTTTACTACGCACCACGTTGCCCGGCCAGCGGTGG
>CANGUI010000048.1 GCA_947457025.1 Flammeovirgaceae bacterium
TCATCGGATCCACCATGGAGAAATCTACCTTGGAACAAAAGCTTGGAGCCGAATACGATGCGATTGTTTTCCTGGAGAATACAACCGGAACTAAACCGAACTAAACTGCGGGTCCTAAGCCAAGAAACCCTAATCTGCGTATTTTAATAATGCTTTCAGGCGTTGACTCTGGTCATGATATTAAATCCGTAAAGGACCCCTATCATTCCTCGCAGAGTCTCCGCCTGAACCGCCACGCTTGACCGCCATTTACCATTCCTTCACCGATAGGTATCTTTGCAACCAACATTTATGCCGGTATTCGGTCTCGATTCCACTTTAGGCGGAGTCCCTGCTGCCCCAACCATCACTCATGGAGACTCCGTTGCGAAGGCGATTTCTAAAGTTGCGTTTTCCGTTTGGGTAATGGCAATACCCCCAGTTTACATCATTGTGTTTTTTTGTGTTGGGTTACCTCGTGCTTAGAAAAAGGGTCGGTTAGCCGGTGGCTTTTATTGGCGAGTAACTCTCGACACTATTTTCTTAACCCAAATCAAGAGCCGGAGGCGGAATTCTTGACCTACATCAATCACTGGTCTTAGTCGTTTGCTGAATTTTGCAAGAAATCAAACACAAATGAAAATGATGAAAACGATAACAGTCGCGCTTCTAGGAAGCGTGCTGTCCGTGCAAGCGCAAGAAACTTCACTCGCAAGGGTTGCCAAAATTCAAGGCAAGGAGGTCTATATTTTAAATCAACCTTTACGCCAGTATGAAACAGTGGCCGCCATTAAGACAAGTCCCAAAATTATTTCTCTTTTAACGCGGGGTGTGGTGAACGAGACGATCTCGGATAAAGCAAATCAGTTTGTTCGAAAGTCGGCTAGAAAAGCGAAGAAGTCAAATGTTTCTTTTGATGCGATTATCTATTCCGGTGGAAAAACAGCTCGAGCGATTCGTTTTACGGATGTTGCCACGCCTGAGAATAGCGGAATAGCTACCGTAACGAAGATTTGGGGAGTCACTGCCTATGTTCTTGCGGAGCCGATTCAGTCCTACTCAGTAATGAATTCTTCGTATGGTGGAATCAAACTCATCCCTTTTATTACCTACGGAATAGTCAACAACTCTATTGAGAAAGATGTGATGACGTTCGCCAAAAAAACAAAGAAAGAAGATGCCGATGCGACAGCCATGGTTTACTCTACAGGTAGAAACGTGGCTGGGGTTTCATTAAAGTAAAGCATGTCATTCAAAAAGACCGCCTCAACATTATAAGGCGGTCTTTTTTTGGAGTGGAGAAATTTCGGTATCCATTGCATCGTGCTTCATCGTTCTATTAAATACAGGACAATCTATTCGAATGTCCACTAGCTTGAGCGGTAGATCAAGTAAAGTACATCGGTTGGCTACTTCGTCTTTGCTAAAAGGAAAAAAATAGTAAGTACGTTGAACTGAACTAAAAATAGACGTATTCAATTCGTGTATCAGCAAGCTCATCATTTCCAAAATGACCTCTTTATTTGAAACTTTCATTTTAGCAATTTATTGCTGCAAGGGTATGCCATAGGATTCCGTTTTTAATACCCATGTCTGCCATCGATGGAAATGCGGAGCTAAAGGCGCTATTTGATAAACTGATGAAAGTGTATTTCATCGGATCCACCATGGAGAAAACTACCGTGGAACAACGACTTGGAGCCGAATATGATGCTGTTGTTTTCCTGGAGAAAACAACCGGAACTAAACCGAACTAAACGGCTGGTCCTTAACCAAGAAACCCCTATCCTGCGAATTTTTTAATGCTTTCAGGCGTTGACTCTGGTAATGATACAAACTCTGTAAGGGAACCATCGCAAAAAGCGTGAGAGGCCGTTCCGTTAGAGACGAAGCGTGAGGAAGCCTTATAACGCAAGGCTAAAGGGCATCTTAACACCACGAAGGTCACTCACCGGCCAGATCCAGCTTTTTGATCGCTATGCACGTGGCGCCCTACAGTTAACTACGCGTAGCGGAATACGCTGTTCATGCTGGTTGGTTTGGCAGCAAGACACATGCCGTGACGCGGCGTTGCAGGATACTTAATTCACTTTGATCAGCTCCACTTCAAAAACCAGCACGGCATGAGGCGGAATATCGCCGCCAGCGCCACGCGCGCCATACCCCAGCTCCGACGGGATAAATAAAATCCACTTCGCTCCTTCGCTCATGAGTTGCAGGGCCTCTGTCCATCCCCCGATCACCTGGGTTACCCCAAACGTAGCGGGCTGTCCGCGCTCCACAGAACTGTCAAAGAGCGTGCCGTCCGTGAGACGGCCGGAATAATGAACCGTCACACGGTCTGTTGGACCCGGCTTTTTGCCAGACCCTTCCCGGATCACCTGGTACTGAAGCCCGCTGGCGGTTGTAAGTATCCCCGACTTGGCTGCATTTGCTGCGAGGAAAGCCTTGCCCTCTTCGATGCGCTTTGCGTTTTTAACTTCCATTGCTTTGGTCATAAAGGATTGTGTAATAGTCGAGCATGCGTCGCGCTTTACTTTGAGTTCCTTACCGAGTAACACATCTTCGATTGCCGCTTTGATGGCATTGACATTGAGCGAATCGGCTCCCTGTGATTTCAGGTTGGTGCCCATCAACACACCGATGGAGTAGCTGGCGCTGTCTACTTCCGCCTCCAGGTTCAGGGGCTTTGGCTTTTTTAACTCATCCAGCTCGCGTTTCAGCTGGGCGATCTGTTCGACCAATTCTTTCTTTGACTGTGCGCTAACCGCGTTTACCCAGGCGAATAACGCCAGTACCCATATCATTTTTTTCATACTGCTTGCCATTATCGCGCAAAGAAAACAAATACCCATTACATTCAATCAAAAATTTCTCAGCGCTCCTTGGTTTTCAGCGCAGGTAAAGCGGGCATTTCACCAACACTTTGAATCCGTACTTTCTGTCGCGTATCGTCTCCCGCCGGCGAAAATACGCTTTCATTTCTCCTGAAGTCTCCCGGTTCGAGAAACTCCGCGTTGCTGAACCACACGATGAAAGCCCTATTGGGTTAACTATTGATTAAAAAAGGCTTCTCCTTAAGAAAAAGCTCGGAGCGGTAAGCCACGTTTGTACCATTTGCCTGGTGTCGCTTTTCGCCAATGGTGTTCTTCACCAACAAGCAGGTTCCTCGTTGAGCACTGCTTACCCTTCATGGTGCGATAAAAATAGCTATTTTGGGAGGACGATTTTTCCGGCCTTTCCACAAAATTACCGAAAATGTTCTGGTGGCTCATCTTGCTTGTTGATGAGCCACTACGCAAATGCCCACGCACAACATCAACGGCAGCGAAAGTTGGCCCAGTCAGGTTTCGGTGGTCGATGAAAACTCCAACCACAGGCCAAACTGCTCGCCCGCGGTTTCGATGTTCCAGGCTACTCCGGCCTGGCGCGTGTATCCGTCTTGGTTGTTGGTGTTGCCACCGCACATGAGCAGCCCTTAAACAAGAAGAACGGCAGAAAGGTAATAACACCTGTCAGGGCGGAATTACCATTTTGATTTGGGAGATTCAAGTCACCATTGCCGCAGAGATTCTCAAGGCGGGCGACTCTGCGGGGGGAAAAAATATACGTGACGATAAAGGTATTTGCAGGTGAATAACACCGGCAAAGGTGCCACAAAACCAAAAACACAAGCTTGCCTGTTGGCAACTTTCATCTCGTTCGTTGGTGAAGAGCACAAACGAGGGCGGAGTGGCAGGACAGATTTTTCTTTTGGGCGGCTTTTCGGGCTGCTCCGGGGTACGCTTCGCTTCCGTGCCCACGCGAGGCGCGTGGGCACCAGGCCCTTCGCATCCCGGCCGCGCGTTGTTTATTTAGGCAGTTCGCGTATCAAAAAAATTAGCGAAAGCACCTGTTATCCGAGTTCATCTCGTTTGTTGGTGCGCTAACGCCCCTCGCGCAACACCGACAAGAGCGAAAGGCAGTTCGCGTATCAGACATAATTAGCGAAAGCACCTGCTATCCAAGCTCATCGCATGTGTTGGTGAGCATCGCACTGGTGCTCATGTGCAACACCACCAAAGACAGAGCAAGCATTGAGCTTTCTACACGCCAACAGCTCTTATATCTACCAAAGGCAATACCGCGTAACAATGAATCGAACCAGCCTCAATAATTGTAGGTAAACGTAAACGAGGTACTGTATTCAGTATGGCGGGCACAATACCCAAAATTTCCCCGATTGTTCCTTCTCCGTCAGGAGATCTTAAACTATTTTTGCAGTGGCTCCCAAAGGCAATATCTTTTGGACCCTTTCGTTGTTTTTTTAGTTAATAGACAACCAGTCATTTTATCAACATAATAATGAAGACATCCCAATTCCAAAAACGGTACGCGGCCCTTATCCTGGCCTGCCTGCCCCTTGCCCTCCTTGCCCAGCAATCCCTTACCCTTTCAGGTATGGTGGGCAATACCGAAGATAAAAATCCCCTGCCCTTTGCCTATGTCATCATCAAACATGTAAAACTCGGAACAGTTACCGACCCGGACGGCCGGTTTCACATTACCATTCCCCCCGAACACCAAAACGGCAAAATTCAGTTTTCTTATACCGGGTTCAAAACCACGGAAGTGGCCATCGCCTCCATTCCCGATAAACAAAATGTAGTCGTGTGGTTAACTCCTGAGGTAAAACTGCTCGGTGAGGTGGTGGTGAAAGCCCAGCGGGAATACACACCGAAAGAGCTGTTGAAGAAGGTGCTGGACCGGATACCGGAAAATTATGGCAACGCAGGCGTAAACATGGAGGGCTACTACCGCGAAACACTGCGCGAAAACAACGGCTACATCAAGTACGCAGACGCGGCCTGCCGGTTTCACTATTCCGCCTACCGTGATGAAAAATTCAAATGGAAGGACTTCAGCAATCCTTACGTCGTCATGGGTTCCCTCAGCCGGCTTTCCCCCAACTGGGGCGAGCGGCTGCACCGCGGCCACTTTCATCACCGCACCCTTAAGGAAGATGCCGTGCAGATTATCGACTCCCGCGCCAGCGCCAATCTGACCCGCAAAAAAATGCTGGCCAACATTGAGGGGGGCCCTATGAGCGTACTCGGTAACGACCTGGTAAAACTGAGAGACTATTTTCTCGACAAAGTAAACTTTTCGAAATACGAGTACACACTGGCAGAAGAACTCGACAGCGCCTCAAACGAATGGCGTTATGTTCTCAGCTTTGAACGGAAGGTTGATCTTGAGAAACTGAATTCGGATTTTAAAAAAAAATGGAGGTATCGTTACAATCTTCAAAACAATATGTTCAGCGGCCGCCTGTACATTCACCGGCAATCGCTGGCGGTGGTCAAAATGCAATATTTTGTGCCGCCCAGCCTGAAAGAGTACATCTGCAGCTACGAAAAGATGGCCATCAAACACTTTGACTACCATGTAACGTTCGAATACCGCGAGCACAACGGCCGGTGGTATCCCTTTTATGTTCTACAGGACGATGAATTTATCATAGACGACACCGTAGCCCGAACCATCACCCCGTTCAGGGCCCGTTCCGAGTTGTTTATTCATCGGATTCAGACCGACTCGGTGAAAAAAATTGCACCCGAGGACGCTTTTGCCAACGTGGATTACAACCAGTTGTACGACTACCCGGTTGAATATGACTCCACTTTTTGGGCAACCTACCTGAACACTTTCCCGCAATACACCATACCTGAAGATGTGCGGCTGGACATGGAAGCCGATAAAAAGCTGGAAACCCAGTTTGCCGATAAACAAAAGAAAGACGAATCGCTGCTGCCCCCCATGGCGAAAAAAGAGCCGTACCAGTACCGGCTGCACGGGGAGACCGTTACAGATGAATATGCCTGGCTAAAAGATACGCGTGCGCCTCGAAACAATGAGGCCGTGATGGACTACCTGACGGCTGAGAATAACTATTCAGACAACTATTTTATTCCCTTGCGAAAAAATCAACGTAACATTTTCAGTGAATTAGTAAGCCGCGTGGAAAAAAATTTTGAATCCCTGCCAATGGAAGACAACGGCTACCTGTACTACCTCCGATACCAGGACGATGACGAATACCCCCGGTATTTTCGGAAGGCGAAAGAAAATGGCACCGAGCAATTGATTCTTGATGTAAACGTACTCGCATCCGGCAAGGAATATTACTCAGCGGGCGGCATCACCGTGAGCCCCGATACACGTATAGCCGCCTTTTACGAAAACACGGATGGCTCCAACCGGTACACCATCAAATTTAAAGACCTCACCACCGGCCTGCTGCTGCCCGACAGTCTGCAACAAGCCGCGGATCTTGTCTGGGCCGGCAATGATCTGGTGTTCTATACCGCGCAACAACCCAAAACCGACCGATCCTATCGCCTGATGAAACACCGGCTGGGGCACCCGCAGACGCAAGATGCGTTGCTAGCCGAAGAAAGCGATGAGCGATTCTCGCTCGCCATCAGCCGGTCGCGTTCCAGGGAATTTGTTTTTCTCACAGCTTTCAGCAAAACCACCACCGAAGTGCGGTTTGTTCCGCTGAAAAATCCGGAGAGCAAATGGCGCGTAATTCACCCGCGCGAAGAAAACCACCGGTATGAGGTGGATCACGCGGGGGCGCACTTTTACATCGCTACCGATAAGGGCGCGCCCAATTTCAAAGTGATGATTACCGACACGGCAACGTTCACCAGCCGCCATTGGCGCAATTTCATCGAACACCGCAAAGACGTTCTGGTAGAAAGCATGGTCATCTTCAGCAACCACTACGTAATCGGGGAACGGGCTAATGCCCAAACCCGCATCCGCGTAGGCACCCTTGCCACCCGCGAAGAAAAAATCATCAAAACAAAAGAAGACATTTGCGAGGTTAGTATCGGCTACAATCCGTACACGGCCACTGACACCTTGCAGTACACCTACTCTTCGTTTACCGAGCCGGCCATCACGTATCGCTACAATCTCAAAACAGGCGAACAACGGGTGGTAAAAAAGCAAGAGGTGCCCTTCAAGCCCTGGATGCGACCAATAAAAGTGGAGCGCGTGTGGGTAACTGCCAAAGACGGAGCCAAAATACCGCTCACGCTGGTGTACAACAAGTACATGCAAAATGTGCGCACCACAACCAACAAGCGCGTATTCCTCACCGCCTATGGCGCCTACGGAGCCTCCGCCAGCACAGGCTTCAACTCGTCAATTTTTTCATGGATAGACCGCAACTTTGTATACGCCATTGCCCACGTGCGGGGCGGCAGCGACATGGGCATGCCGTGGTACGAAAACGGCAAACTCTTGAACAAACGAAATACCTTCGATGACTTCATTGCCTGTGCCGACTACCTCGTAGCTGAAAAGTATGTGGAAAGCGGCAATATCGTGGCGCAGGGCGGCAGCGCAGGCGGCCTGCTGATGGGCGCAGTTGCCAACATGCGCCCCGAACTCTTCAAAGCTGTTATTCTCGATGTACCGTTTGTGGATATCGTCAACACCATGTTAGACGAGTCGCTGCCCCTCACCACCCTCGAGTATGATGAATGGGGCAATCCCAACCAGAAAAAAGCCTACGACTATCTCAAATCGTATTCCCCGTACGACAACGTGCGGCCGCAGGCGTATCCCAACCTGTTCTTCTTCACCGGCCTCAACGACCGCAACGTGCCCTACTGGGAAGCCGCGAAAATGGTGGCTCGTCTTCGGGCCGCCAATACCGGGCCCAACACCATCCTGCTACGCACCGACTTCAACTCCGGCCATGGCGGTGGCTCCGGCCGGTATGACGGCCTGCGCGAACTCGCCTATAAAATGGCGTTGGTCTTCGACATATTTGAAAAAAGTAAACCCGCGGTGAAGCCCCCGGCCCCGTAGTTACAAGAAGCTTCTCTCCCTCGATTATTTTGTGCACCAACAAGCGAGATGCCGTTTCTGCGCTGCTCACCCCTCAAGGTGCACTAAAATTGGACTAGATTATTATCACCTGAGGACCATACTTAATTCTTCTTAACATTCTCAACAGCCGAAAAACAACTTTTCGTAAAATTCAGTATGCTATACTTGCGCTGCATTTCCGGCAGGGCGAGTTCGCGCGAGATCACTTTATCTACCAGGTGGCGAACGCTGATGTCTTGTTTGGCCATAGATTGAAGTCAATTTTTTTTAAAGCGATCGAAGGCCTAGCATCCGTTTCAACGTATCCTGCATGGCGAGTTTGAAGGCATCGTCCTTAGAAATTAATCTGTACAAATCAAGCTCCGTCTTGCGTTGCTTGGCCATTACATCTTCAAAGATTTTTATGAAAGCTATATCGCGGTTTTGTATATCTGGATTTTGTTCATATTTCTCTTTAAAATCCGGGTGGTTGCGCATGCTTTGCGCGATGTTGATAAACTTCACGCGCTGCTCTTCCGGTGTAGCCTCCCAACCTTGAAACCACCGTTCGTTGAAACTCTTGATGATCAAATCCAACGGATCTTTTTCTTCAACATCCCCATGGGCTCCGCGAGGGTTGGCATTGGGCGGTTCCAGTTCCGTCTCAGAGGCATCTAGCCCAATTGCAACATTAAGCTTAACTCGCTCTAATCCGTACGTGGATAGATCAACGGAGTCCAATAATTCATCGATGCCGTCAATGGCCTTTTTAATGATCAGCTTAGGTACAAGGAATTTCAAAAACCAAAAGAGCTTTTCCCATTTCGGAATTTCGTAGAGCATGATGGCTGCCATCTGCCCATATATCTTCACAAACTGTTTTGCCTTAATTTTAAAGTCTGCCTTTTGGTTTTCCTCTAAGCCGAGACCATTGTTAAAACGTTCCGCTGGTACGTCCAGAATGGCGCTCAACTCCTGACCATTCACTTTCTTGAAGTACTTATCGATGAAACTCTCTACTTCGGCCCATTCATAAACGCCAACATCGTCCAGGTGTTGTTTTAGCTCGTGCAACACATTGATATCCGTTGCTTCGCTTAGCGTTGTTGACGTATAGAAAGGGTCGAAGGAAGTCTTGATATCTTCAATTGAGTTAAAGAAGTCCAATACGAACAAATCCTCGGTTTTCTTCCCGAGGCTATCGGCAGAGCGATTTAATCTCGATAATGCTTGAACGGCCAACACTCCTTGCAGTTTCTTGTCCACATACATGGCCGTGAGCTTGGGCTGATCGAAACCGGTTAGATACTTGTTAGCCACCACCAGCAATCGATAGTCATCCATATTGAAATACCTCGCAATCCTATCAGAGATGTAGTCAGGGTCGGTCGGTCTAGCGGTGTCTAGTGCGGCAGGGAAATTGTTCAAACTGTCTTCCGTGTATTCAATGCCATCCACTTTCTTCTTTCCAGAAAATGCGATTGCTACCCTAAACGGATTTCCTTTGGCCGCCACCAACTCGCGCAAGGCAAAGAAATAACGGATGGCCGATTCAATACTCTGCGTAGCCACAATACCCTTAGCCTTTCCTTTTAACTTCTTTGCGTTGACCACCTTGCTCAAAAAATGGTCGAGCATGA
>CANGUI010000049.1 GCA_947457025.1 Flammeovirgaceae bacterium
TGGTGAGATTCGAACACCCGTGCCTCATCCCACAAACCGGCATCAATAAATTCTTGTAGCGTACGGCGGCCACCCTCAACGATCACCGATTGGATCTGGCGCTGAAACAGATTTGCTGCCACGTGTCGGACGAAATCCGGTTCTGCAACCCGGATGTAGCTCAGATTCGGATACGCAGCGTCACGCAATACGTTGTAGCAAAGTGTTGGCTGGGAACCATCAAACAGGTGGAGGTGGTCGGGTAGCCGCAGGAAGCGATCGAGAACGATACGGACCGGCTGGCGGCCGCTCCACTCGCGTACTGATAGTTGCGGATTATCGTGCGCAGCTGTATGGGTACCAACCAGGATAGCATCTTCCGCGCTACGCCACTGATGCACCCATTGCCGACTGAACTCATTGCTGATCCACCTGGAGGTGTAGTTGGAACGGGCAATATATCCATCGGCAGTTTGTGCCCACTTTAAGATGATGTAGGGGCGTTGCTGTTCATGCCAGGTAAAGAAGCGCTTGTTCAGGGTGCGCCCCTCGTCCGCGAGGATGCCAATCCGTACCGTGCAGCCGGCAGCACGCAGTTTATCAATTCCTTTTCCCTGTACCAGTGGATTTGGATCAACGTTAGCGATCACCACTTCTTTCACGCTTTCGCGGATGAGCAGGTCGGCACAGGGCGGAGTTTTGCCCGTGTGGGCACATGGTTCCAGGTTAACGTAAACAGTACTCTCCCGCAGGTGGTCGCGGAGGGTAACTGCCGCCACCGCATTCACTTCAGCATGTGGCCCACCGAAGCGTTCGTGCCAGCCTTCGCCCAGAATTTCATCACCCCGAACAATCACGCAACCTACCTGTGGGTTTGGGCTCACGGTGCCGGCTCCTCTTCGGGCCAGTTCCAGCGCACGTAACATGTAGGATTCGTCCCGATTCATGCCGTTTATGTAACATTGCAAAGATCAGCATCTGCCATGAATAACAAAGAACTTTTCACGCACGTGGTACAGGCCATCGGCATGCAGGCAGCAGACAGCGAGCGGGCCGCCATAGCACGTATTCTGATTGATAAGGTGGCAGGCCGTAGCAAGACGCCACGGGCAACCGATCACGTGTTGTATGATGAACATGAACTTCTGCAGTTGATTGCGCGCGTCAACCGGCATGAGCCGGTGCAGTATGTCGTGGGCGAA
This sequence comes from Flammeovirgaceae bacterium, assembly GCA_947457025.1. Lineage (GTDB taxonomy): Bacteria > Bacteroidota > Bacteroidia > Cytophagales > Cyclobacteriaceae > ELB16-189. Next base: position 1,182 of record CANGUI010000049.1, read on the forward strand.
GCGTGGTTCTATGGTCACCCGTTTGTGGTTAATCCTGCCGTACTCATTCCGCGACCGGAAACAGAGGAGTTGGTCGGGTGGGTGTTAGAGCAAGAGCCTCGCGCGGCGCTGAGGGTCTGGGATGCCGCCACCGGTAGTGGATGTATTGGCATTTCGCTGGCCCGCGAGCGACCGGCCTGGCAGGTGTTGGCTTCGGATATCAGCCCGGCTGCCTTGCAGGTAGCGCTCCAAAATGCAACTGCTGCAGGTGTGGCGCTCACGCTGCTGCAGCACGATCTGGCTCTGGACGCCATACCTGTTGACGATCTGGATGTGATCGTGAGCAATCCGCCCTACATTGCACCAGAGGAACGCCCGGCACTGGCTGTTCATGTGCGTGAGTTTGAGCCTGCACTGGCACTGTTCGCACCGGCACACGATGCGCTGTTTTTTTACAAGCGGCTGATTTTTTTCGCGCAACAACTGCTGCGGCCGGGCGGCCGCGTGTATGTAGAAATGAACGAGCAGCTGGGTCTGGAAACGGACCGGCTTTTTCGGGAGGCCGGTTTTAAAGACGTAGAATTAAAGAACGACCTCAGCGGAAAGCACCGGATGCTTTCTGCCCGGCAGCCGGGGTGATGGGAAGCGCGTACCGCAGTTTTTTCAACCGCTTGTAAAGAATGAGTTGTAGTGTTTCCCACCCTTACCGGTAATGCTGCTTTTCTGATTCATGATTATCTTTGGAAAAATTATTGAAAATGAACTGGAAAGCCTTTGCCCTGGCCGGGATTCTTTTGGTAGCAAGTTGCAGTAGCAACGATGATCCTGCCGTTGACCGGGCACCCAATGCGTCTGACATTTCGGGTTCGGTGTTTCTTTATAACGAGGGCACAGATCGTGTGGCCAGCGATGGAATGACCGTAACGGTTGCGAATGTCGATCCAGAGCGTTCCGCGCTTACCGATGCGAGTGGCAAGTTTGTGATCCGCGATGTTCCGCTCGGCACCCATATCCTCGCCTTCTCTAAAAATGGCTATGGCACCTTTAAGGTCTTTGATTTTGCCCACGTGACGGACGATCGGGAGACTGTGCTGACTACTATCCCTTCCCTTGGCACCAGCTCATCCACTCAGGTAACTGCGCTAACTACTTCTGTGGCGGGCACAGAAGTAACCATTCAGGCAACCACCAATCCGGCAGGTAGTGCCAATACCAGCCGCTACGTGCGGATTTTTCTGCACACCGCCGCGAACGTAAGCCAGGTGTTTCATACGGTCTACTCACCCACTTTCGTGGCCCGCATCAATCCGTTTGTAAAAACGTATACAAAAGCGGAGTTAAACGCCATGGGCTTTGTTTCTGGGTCTACTGTTTTTGTTCGCGTCTATGGCGATTCGTATTGGGGTAATCAATATAAAGATCCGGGACTTGATCGGTGGGTTTTTCCGAACCTGAATCCTAACGCTGCGGCAGCAACCTCTTTTGTGGTACCCTAGTTTGGCGCGGTAAGGGATTTTGTAAAGAGGCAAATCTTCGCAACTCCCTAAAAAACGTCCGTACGAATGGGCGGCTGTGCGTAAGACTTTTGGGCTGGACCGAAATTGTTTTTTTAATCAAGACAGACTGTGGGCGGTAAGAATCGGATGCCAGGTCCGTCAATCGGCAAGCGCAAAGTTTCCAGATAATTTGCAAACACCTATCTTGCCATTATGAAAAGCAGGGGATTGGTTATTCTTGCCAGTGTAGCGCTGTTGATCTCTTGTAATCGTGAAGAGTCTGCAGTTGCTTCTTTCAACATCATCCAAACAAAAATTCTGGATACCAACTGTGCCATTACTGGTTGCCATGGCAGCACGGCCGACCCTTCATTTCAACAGCATGGCCTTGTATTAACCGGAGCCGCCGCATACGATCAATTGATCAACCGACCGCCCAAAAACGCAAATGCCTTGAAGGATGGTTTGCTTTTGGTAAAACCCTTTAAGGCCGATCAAAGTCTTCTGTTCCATAAACTCCTTCCGCTCGACCATCATGCCAATACGGATTACGGAAACCTGATGCCGCTGGGCCTGCGCCCCCTTACCAACGGAGAGATCGAGTTCATCCGCAGGTGGATTGAGGCCGGCGCCCCGCTTCAGGGCGATGTGGTAGATCAGGAATTGCTGACCGACACGACGCGTCTGGATAACACCAAATTTGAATCCCTGCCGCCACCACCTGCGGGTCAGGGCTTTCAGATCAAACTTGACCCTTTTGCCGTTGCGCCAAAATTCGAACGCGAGTTTTTTGTGTACAAGAAAGTTGGCAACACATCCGGAGTCTATGTCAACCGGTTTGAAATCAAGATGCGCGCCAACAGCCATCATTTTATTCTGTACGATTTCAACAGCCAGTTGCCGGCAACCAGTCGCCCGGCTTTCAATGCTGTTCGCGACATTCGCAGCCAGACAGGCGACCTGATCTACCCCAATATGTTGCCCATGGCCTTTCATGTTTTTGTTATTGGCTCTCAGTCGCCCAGTTTCTCCTATGCCTTCCCTTCCGGTGTGGCGCTATTCTTGCCGCCCGATATGGCGTTGGATATGAACTCGCATTACGTCAACAAAAGTTTCAGCGAAATCACTGGGGAGGTAAATGTGAATCTATACACCCTGCCGCAGGCGGAAGTAAAGAATGTGGTGCGGGCCTTGAATCTGGGCAACCAGAGCCTGGAATTACCTCCCAATCAGCGCACAACAGCAACAAAAACTTTTCCGATGGCGAAGCGAACCTTTATTGTGGCGTTGACCTCACACACGCATCAGTTTGGGGAGAAGTTCGTCATCAGAATCGCAGGCGGCAGCCGCAATGGCGAGGTAGTGTATACCAATACCGATTGGCATCATCCGCCCATGATCTCCTTCAATCCACCCATCGCGTTGAATCCCGGTGAGGGGCTGACATCGGAAATCACCTACCGCAACACTACTGCCGCCACGGTTCGTTTCGGGTTGACAAGCCAGGATGAGATGGGGATTATTTTTGGGTATTACTACGAGCAGTAGCTGCGGGCCAGCACAGTAGGCAACACCGGAAATGGAGTTGGCTCTGCTGCTTCTATCCGATCATCCGGTTTGATCTCGCTCGCTTATTTTTCTGAGCAAATGCGATTTTTCAGTTCTTCAGAGAAACGGCGTTTTTTATTCATTTCTTACATGTGTACTTGGGATGAGCAGAAAACCTTTCATGCATTGTTTTTTTTTTTTGACTTTTCGCCTGCGGTGTGTCGCGACATCTGCTTAGGGTTTTATTTTTTAACTTAAATCTTTTAAAAACATGGTAAACAAGACAGTACGTATTTTCGTTTTATTTGTACTTGCAATCACGATGACCAGATGCGGTGAACAAGGAGTAAGGCCTGATGACCCGGCGAAAAAACTCACGGTTCATGATCGCATGGCTGTGGGGTTAGCCAAATCCGTTTCGCAGTCGGTCAGCTTACAACCCGTTCGGGATTTTCTCAAGTCAGAGGCGGGCAGTCGGTTTGACGGGGATTATGACATTCTTCTCCAAGAGGTAAGGAATAAGCCCGTTCACGGGATGAAAGGTGGCGGCCGCAGCTCGAGCCCGACTTTCGGCGAGGTGCTGTTTGGAGGAAGCGCCGCCTCGAATGGAAGAAGTTCAGCGGCAGGTGGTGAGGCGTTATTGGATTCGTTAGGTGCCCTTTTTCCGCTCATGCAGATAGCCATTCCAGCACTAGAAAATCAAACTGTGGAAACCTGGAATACCGCATCGCATAAACCTTTGGTAGCCGTACTGCCACAGGACTATCAGGAAGGCGTGACAAAGACAATAACCGCCTTTGACGCAGAGGGCCGCGAGTACGAAATTGATGCGGAAAAACAGCCTGAAAATCTGGTTATGGTGATCAGCCACAACGAACGATTGATTGCAGTTCCGAAAGGTGCCAACCCGGAGCGAGGCAGAACTAAGTCGGAATGTCTTCTTCTGTACTTTTCGTCCTCAACGCATGATTATTATCTGAATGATTATACATCTTCGAACTGCGGTGGCGGCGGAGGTGGTGGCTTCTGGGGGGATAGTGGTGGCGGCACTCCACCACTTTGCCATAGGACTGAGAATGGCTGGGAGTGGCTGCGCGGAATTTACTTTACGCAACAAGCGTGGAATGAATACGAGGCATGGCCCGCGGGGGCTCCGGAAATAGATGTCCGTGTGTATTATCCAAATTCTAGTCAAAACTTTCAAACGCTAGGATCACCACTTTTTCTGGATAACCTAGAACCACGCAGACGTCGCGATATTGATGAAAAGTGGTGGAATCCGAATAGGGAGATTATTGCTTGGAACACTACTGTACACGGATCGTCAATTTGTTATTCTTTTATTGAGGATGATTATGAGCCCGTTTTTAATCCAAAAACAGTTACAGTCGGTGGTTCTTTTGAAGTTTCGGGTGTGCCAGTTACACTGAATGCAACTTTTGAAATTGGAAGCTTTGATGAAAATATGGGACACCGGGTTATTGATTTTTGTCCAATTGCTCCACAGCTAATTGCTGGCCAGCGCTGCTATAGCTTAGGGAGTATATATTTTCGTTCTTCTCAGTAAAAAGGAAAAATCTGGAGAGCCTGCAACAACTGCAGGCTCTTTTTAAAATTTAAGAATGTAATGGGCAAACACATCGACATAAGACTCACAGTAACGTTTATTTGCATACTGGTATGTTGGAAAGCGCATGTTTTGAAAGCTCAGGTAAACGATTTGCAAATGAAAAAGAAAACCGAATTTGGGTTTCAGATATCCCCCTTTGCATTGGTGGCGGCCAGCCCTTTGCAAGGGTTGCTGCTTGATACTGTTTTGCTGCAAATGACGAATGTAGCAAATGCGAACCCAAGTTTGCAGGCCGGATTTTTTGTAAACTACCGCCATTCAAAGAAATGGGGCCTTCGCGTAGAAGCCAATCTCATGCATCGGTCAATTTTCTATTCGATAAGCTATCCTTTTCGGGGGGTGTTCAGCGATATGTTCACGAAAGCTGCAATTGCCCCGACTGTCAATACCTCGGGGGCTTTGCATTACAGACTTACTAACCGACTTTCGGTTGGTGCAGGCCTGGCTGGTCAGTTTCATTTTACTATAAACGGCGATATCGTACCAGACCCCACTAATCCGGTTTTTGCCCCCGTGCTCAACCAAGTGGATCGTGCGGTGAAGCCGGTAACATGGCATTCGCAACTTTCGTTCGTCTCGTATCTGAAGCGCTGGAACTTGGGTTTTTCGTGGCACCGAAGTTTAAACAGCATGACGACCTCAATAGCGTACAATGGGCAGAAATATCCGCTACCGATCCTACACACTGAATTTTTTTACCTTAATATCGGCTATGTGCTACTTCCTGCCCGTAAGACATAAAAGTAGTTTATCGCTTCGCACAATAACTAAACACAATCGAGACGTGCCATTCTGTTTCGGATGAAAATGCGAAAACTCAGAAATAACACATTTGCAGTTATTGCTATACTTCTCGGGGTTAGTTGTAGCGAAAGTGGCGAGATACGGCGCGAAATTAGAGGCACATGGCATGTCGAGTCGATATCCTTCATGACGGAGATGTTTGTTGATTCGGTTTGGGAGTTTGATAACCTCACTTTTGAATTTGAGAGGTGTTCAAGGAGAAAAAACAAGGGGAGTACAGAGCTTTGTAAACTATTTATCAAAGAGGGGCAGAATCTAACGATTTTCGAGTACCAAGTAACTCCAGAGGGTCAACTCTACTTTGATCTTGCTTCTCCACATACCCCATCGAAATTTGATGCGGTTCTGATTAGCCCGAACTTTGATATTACGACGCTAACAGATAGCAATTTGTTGATCCGAAATCAATCCAAACCGCCATTTGTGCTTTCTTACACAGAAATAAGAGCGGAACGCCAATGACGCTATGTTATCAAAAATGAAAATGATGTTATACCGTTGCCAATTTTTCTTGATTGCCACAACTGTATTTTTTCTGGCCAATAGTCTTAGTGCACAGAACAAACTTCCTACAAGGAGTTTTGGTGTTCAGCTAAGCCCATTTTTGATTGGTTCACCTAATCTAGGGAAGTCAATTATGTTACCTGACAGTTTACTTGTGGGTATTGAAGACTTGGCAAATGCAAATCCAAGTTTACAAGTTGGGTTTTTCTTTGAGCGGCGATTCAGCGAGCGATGGCTTTTTAGAGTTGACGCCAACCTGATGCACCGAAGTATTTGGTACATGATTATTGATAATCCGTGGGGTGGCTTTTTTCAAGCCAAACGAACTCCTGCCGCGAGTATTTTGGTAACGGTAAATCTTCCGATTCAAATTCAGTACCGGCTGCACCGAAGACTGCACGTGAGCGGTGGCCTCGCGACACAGTTTCATTTTGGGCCGCGCGAGAGCACCAATAATAATTGGTCCCGTCCCGACCTCATGCTTGCAAGTCGTGTGGACCAAGCCTATAGAAGCATCACGCTGCATACACAATACGGCTTGTTTTGGCACACGCCCAAGTGGAGCCTCGGTTTCTCGTCGCAGCAAAGCCTAACATCAATAACTACGGGCTTTGAATGGCGTGGATTGAATTACGAGTTACCGGAACTTAATACCCGGATATATTATTTCAATATTGGCTACCGGTTAATCCCGCCCAAAAGGAAGTGGATGAAAACAGATGAGTGGTAAATGCTTTTTTCCCCGCTGCCGCACTCTTGGAGAGCGCTGCGTACCGCACCTGTTACCCTAAATAGTTTTTGGAAACGCTATATATACAGAACCTTCCTATTATGTTTAGTATGGCTGAGGGGCTGACATCAGAAATTACCTACCGCAACACTACTGCCGCCACGGTTCGTTTCGGGTTGACAAGCCAGGATGAGATGGGGATTATTTTTGGGTATTACTACGAGGAGTAGTTTCAGCGATTGCTCTACTAGAGTAAAGGCATTTTGTGCAATTTTATTTCTTGAATCTTTTGTTTTTATAAGCTTTTGTCAAGGAAAAGTTAAACAGTGTTTGAAAGCGGGAGTACTTTTCTTGCGCCGCATTATTTTTTCTCACAATTTTCCCTCACAGATTTGCGCAACATCTGGTTTTAGTAGGTTCAATTTAAATTTAAACCTTAAAATCGATGTTCAGAAACATAATACGTTTTTTAGCGGTCATCGGGACAAGTTTTATTGTTAGTAGTTGTGGCGAGGTTGCAGATTTAAATCCATCTAGCGATCAACTGCCACAGGTTGAGAACGGGCGGCTATCGTTTAACAATGCGGACAGTTACAGATTGCTCCTCAGTTCAACGATTGATGAGAATATCGAACAAATTGTTCACGACCCGACCTTAAAAATATGAAGACGTGCCATTTAATTTCGGATGAAGGCTGACATGGAGAAATCAGTCTGATATTTCAATGAGAACAAATTACCTGATCTTGTTTTGCCTGGCATTAGGGCTAAAATCAATCTATGCTCAGCGGCCATTTGGTGTAAGCCCGTTGGTTATTCTAAGAGCACCAAACGTATCCATCCAGGACGATGGTGGTTTGTTTATAGCCGATCAATTTCTCCAGCGGTTAACGTATGGAATTGGCGCTGAGTTTGGTTTAAGCAAGCGGCTGGCTATAAGGTCAGGTGTGCAGCGGGTCTTTTTTGTGTCGGATGTTAACTACTGGTTTCCAGGACAGGGTAATTTCTTTTTTTCAAAGAGTCAGCCCATCACCGGTATTCAAATACCTGTTGCTCTGGATTTTCATTTGATTCATGATCATTCCAGTTCTCGCTGGAGATTAGGATTTACCGGAGGTACCAGCCTGCAATTAATCGAAAAAACCAAGGGTGCCGGATTTGGTGATGTTCTGAGTTTTGATCGTTCAATCCAAATCACAGACACCTATGCGTACAATTCAGTCGAAAGAACTTTCGCTACCCTTGATGCAGGTTTTTTCGTGAAGTACCGGTTGGGCAGGCACGTTTGGGCTACGTACTCGCTTATCTGGTTACATAGTTTAGCAAACGCGGTAGTCGAAAACAATGTTCGTTATTCGGTAGCTTCAGCAGCAATCACTACTAGCCATGAAGCACGCACTGTTGCCGATGGTAGTGCGCGGCATCATGGATTTGGATTGCAGTACCGATTTTAACTCTACTTTGTCACAACAATTTTGCTGAAAATCAGATAGATAGCTATCTTTGAGCATCAGCAAAAAAATAAAAGCGGGAACCGCTGATAAGAAAGAACGGCTCCCGCGTATTATGTAAAAACCA
>CANGUI010000050.1 GCA_947457025.1 Flammeovirgaceae bacterium
CATGGTTCGACCCAAAAAATTCCTCGGGCAGCATTTTCTGCACGACAAAGGTATTGCCCAAAAGATTGCGGACGCGCTGGTAGTTGCACCGGGCGACACGGTGCTGGAAATCGGCCCCGGCACCGGCGCTCTAACACGTTTACTTGAGCCACGGGTTACCCATTTGCACTTAATTGAAATCGACCGGGAATCCGTAGCCCACCTGAATGATGCATTCCCCCGGCTCAAGGCAGGTGGCCAGATTCATGCCGCTGATTTTCTGAAAATGGATTTAGCATCCTTTCCGCCCCCTTGGCACATTATCGGCAACTTCCCCTACAACATCTCGTCCCCCATTTTTTTCCGGATACTTGAACATCGCCGGCAAGTGGCGCAAACCGTCTGCATGATCCAGAAGGAAGTCGCTGACCGCATCGCGGCTCGCGAAGGGAATAAGACGTATGGCATTCTGAGTGTGTTATTACAGGCATTCTATAAAATTGAATACCTGTTCCGCGTACCGCCTGGTGTGTTCACACCGCCACCGAAAGTACAGTCGGCTGTTTTACGCCTGACCCGCAATCAGCGCGACTCGCTGCCGTGTGATGAAAAACTCTTTCACGCCGTCGTGAAGCAAGCATTTCAAACCCGGCGAAAAACCTTGCGCAACGCATTGAAAAAATTAAATTTGCCACCCGCACTTCATTCGCATGAATGGATGGATAAACGGGCCGAACAGCTCTCGGTAGAACAATTCATCGCGTTGACGGAGTTAATCGAACAACATGGAGCCGCCGGTACAATTTGACCTTACCAAGGAATTTCGCGAACGCTTCCAGCAGGCGTTGGATGAACGCGACCAGACCTTCATCCGGCAATCGCTCGAGGATGTCAACGCCGCAGATATAACCTCCCTCCTCTATGAGTTCACCAGCGAGGAATCGAAATACGTTCTTGACTTATTGACGCTCGAACTCCGATCTCAGATCATCAACGGCCTCGACAGCGATACCCGCAAGAGTTTTCTGAAAATCTTCGCTGTTCCGGAAATAACGGCGATCATCAATCAACTGGATTCGGACGACGCTGCCGATGTGCTAAATGAGTTACCCGTTCGTGAACGTGAGGAAATCATTGCCCGGATGGATCCGGTGCTCGCCAGTCAGGTAATCGACCTGCTCCGCTACGATGATCATGTGGCCGGCGGTATCATGGCGAAAGAGCTGATCAAAGCCAATGAAAACTGGACTGTGGTGCAGTGCATCGAGGAAATCCGGAAACAAGCTGAGCACGTAACCAAATTTTATGCCGTGTACGTGGTGGATGATCACGACAAACTGCTCGGCCGGGTGGCTCTCCAGAAACTGATTCTCACAGATTCGAAAACACTGGTTCGCGACATTTTCGATGAAGATCCCATGGCCGTGGAAACCTACCTGCAGGATACCGAAGTGGCCGAAATCATGAAAAAGTACGATCTGGAATCCGTACCGGTTGTGAATGTGCAGGGCCAGCTGGTTGGACGGATTACCATTGACGATGTAGTAGATGTCATTACCGAACAGGCGGAGGAGGAGCGGCAAATCATGGCCGGGATTTCAGAGGATGTAGAGGAAGACGACAGCGTTTGGCGCAATACCCGCGCCCGCCTGCCGTGGCTGGTTATCGGCATCGCTGGTGGCCTGCTCAGCGCACGGTTCATGGGCTTGTTCGAGTCCGAAATTGAACGCATCGCCGCCATCGCATTCTTCATACCACTCATCCAGGCTACCGGCGGCAATGTGGGCATCCAGTCGTCCTCGCTTGTGGTGCAGAGTCTGGTCAGCCAGACCATGGCCGATGATGGACTCCTCAAACGTCTCGGAAAAGTGTTCAGTGTCGCGTTGTTAAACGGGCTCGTGCTGGCGCTGCTGGTGTTTTTTGGCAATACGCTGATTTTTGGCTACGATAAACTTTCGATCGTGGTGTCGGTTGCACTTTTTGCCGTTGTCAATTTCGCCTCACTCATCGGCACTGCCACACCACTGTTACTGCACCGTTTTGGCTTCAACCCGGCCCTTGCATCGGGGCCCTTCATTACCACCACCAATGATCTTCTCGGATTGGCTTTATATTTCCTCACCGTTCACCTATTCCTGTAGGCAATACCAGAATCGAGCACAGATGTAATATCTTTTGCCGGAATCCTGATTTTTCACCAACTTGAAAATTACCTTTGCAAACCTGACTAAGAACTAGGCAAGCCGGGCGGAACCACCATGGAAACCCTGAAAAAATGGAGGCTGAATCTCACCTCCAAAATAAATGGCATTATCGAAAAGCCTATTCTCACCAGTTCGCTGGTGTTGGCTGCACTCTCGATCGTGGTGTTGAGCCTCAGTGCACGCTACTATTTGTCTGACTTCGACTCCTTTTGGGCCCAGATTCTGGCCGAAGCCCATGGCATGATCTTCGACATTGCCGTCATCGGTATCCTGATTTTCTGGCTCAATCAAAATGGGGAAATACGCCAGCGCATTCGCATGTACAAAGATGAAATTGACGACTTCCGCACCTGGGAATCCGAGGAAGCGGCCTTTCGTACCGTGGGAAACATCAAGCGGCTTAACCGCCACAAAATTTATGAGATCAATCTTGTGAACAGCTACCTCACCAAAACCAACCTGAACTACATCAACCTGAAAGGCTCAAACCTGAATTCGGCTAACATCTCCAACTCATCCCTGATCGAAACCAATCTCGAAAATTCACGGCTTAATCAAACCAATCTGGAAAACGCCAACCTCAACCAGGCGATCCTGCGGGGTGCCTATGCCAGCGGGGCCAACCTGAAAGACGCTTACCTGATCAAGACAGATTTTGAAGGAGCCTTTCTAATCAAAACGAATTTCAGAAATGCCTACCTCATGGAAGCCAATCTGCGAAACAGTTACCTCATGGGTGCAGATTTTGAAAACGCCAGTTTGTACAAGGCCGATCTCCGCGGTGCCAAAGGGCTCACCATCGAACAACTGAGCCAGGCGAAAACACTCTACCTCGCAAAATTCGATGATGACCTTCTGAAAAAAGTGCAAGAGCACATCCCGGCGCTAGTAGGCGCCTGAAGTTTGGTTTTCGAAAAAGAATGGCTTTTCTTTGTTGGGTAAAAACAACGGTTTCCGCCCCGAAGCCGTTGTTCTTTTTTTTAGTAACCGGCAACATTATGAGCAAAAAAGTATCGTACTATACTAAAGAAGGTCTTGATAAACTCAAAACCGAGTTAAGCGAACTCAAAACAAAAGGGCGTGCCGATATTGCCCGGCAGATTGCCGAAGCCCGCGACAAGGGCGACCTGAGCGAAAATGCCGAATACGATGCCGCCAAAGATGCGCAAGGCCACCTGGAAGCAAAGATTGCCCAGTTGGAAGACCTCCTCGCAAACGCCCGCCTGCTCGATGAAACGAACATCGATACCAGTAAGGTGTCCATCCTTTCGCGTGTGACGATCAAAAACAAAAAGAACGGGGCTTCAGTAACCTACACGCTCGTCTCCGAGGAAGAAGCGGACCTCAAATCAGGCAAAATCAGCACCCGCTCGCCCATCGGCAAAGGACTCCTCGGAAAAAAGAAAGGTGATCTGGCCACCATCAAAACCCCTGCCGGCGAAATGGAATTTGAAATCATCAACATCACAGCCTGATCAATGCCCACGATTTTTACAAAAATCATTAACCGCGAAATCCCCGGCCACATCATCGCGGAAGATGAGCGCTTCATCGCCTTCCTCGACATCATGCCACTGGTAATGGGGCACGTACTAGTTGTACCCAAACGGGAGGTTGATTATATTTTTGATCTGGATGATGAGACCCTGGCCGGCCTGTACGTCTTCGCCAAAAAAATCGCGGTAGCTCAAAAGAAAGTGATTGCCTGCAAACGCGTTGGCATTGCGGTAATCGGATTAGAGGTGCCACACGCCCACGTACACCTGGTACCGATGAATACCACGGGCGACATCAATTTCACCCGCCCGAAACTAACGCCCAGTCCGGCCGAGCTACTTGCCATCGCCAATACACTCCGCCAGGCCCTCTAGCCCAAACCTACGCCGTTTCATTCCTGCTCGTGCGGGCGCGCGCCGAATCGCTTCGCCTTCCATTTCGCCAACTCTTCACGGCGCAGCCGTAACTCTTCCTCCGTAGGCGTGTAATCCAGCAGCGCCTTTAAATCCGGCTGGCCAGCATCTACCCAGGCTGTGTACCAAAAGCACCCCAGGGTTCGCACGCTCTTGCGCATCTGCCGTTCTACCATCCCGTCCAGTGCGGCATGATAGGCAGCGGCATAGCCGGGTGCAACCACGCGGGCCGTTTGCTTGCCCTTTGTTTCAAAACCGTATTTCTCTTCCCCGAGGCGCGCGCGCACCTGCCGCTCCATGCGCAACACCGAGTCCACCAGCAAATGCGTACCCTGCACCACGTCCCACGCATACTTTTGCACATCCGGAATGTAGACAGCAGAACCCACCCAAAACTGATACCGTTCATGAAACAACTCCGGCAAGCGGCTCTCCCATAACGCATGGATGCCCACCTGCCCGGTTAACTGTCCATCATAATTTGTCGTTGTATGAAGAGGTACGTGAGCATCGGCCACGTAATGGCCGAGTTCAGCAGATAGCCGCAGAATCCTGTCCACGTCACGCACGGCAAAAGCATCGCGTAAGCTCCCGTGTACACGGGCCAGGTGCCATGGCAGCGAACCGTGAGTCTGCAGCGTGTCGTCCGTTAATATCTTGCGGGCCTCTCCCAGTGTGCGCGGCAGTTTCCATGCCGCGCTGTCGCCATACTTTTCCAGGTCGATGTAGTGCCGCGGCCCTTCCTCCGGAACGGCATAGCGCCTTCGGTCGGGGTTAACGGATGCTTCCTGCAGATAGGCCACGTGCTTCTTGTAAAAACCAATCATCTCCGGGGGAAGCGTAAAAACCGCCATCCGGTTTATCAGCCTGTGGCCGAAGAAACCCCAGTTTGGCGCCACTAACGCCGCGAGAAAAGGGCCTAAAATCAGCAGAAAAAGACCTTTTCGCAGCCTGCAAAGTAATTCATGGTTGCTGTGCAGCCAGACTTGGCAAATCCAGATCTGGCCCTTACCTTTGCAATCCTTTTTACGAATATTATGGCAAATCATAAGTCAGCAGAGAAAAGAAACCGCGCAAATGAAAAGAAGCGGGTGCGTAACCGCTATCAGCACAAAACTACCCGCACCCTGGTGAAGAAGTTGGGCGCCACCACCAAGAAAGACGAAGCCGCGGAACTCTACAAAGAGGTGTCTTCGATGCTTGATAAGCTCGCAAAAAAGAATATCATCCATTGGAAGAAGGCTGCCAATCAGAAATCGAAGTTAGCGAAGCGCATCAACGCAATCGCGTAACGCATAACCCTATTTTTTTTCCCGCCGTTCGCAAGGATGGCGGGTTTTTTATTGCCGTTTTGTAGCTTCACCTATGCAAAAGGCTGACCAGGTTCTGTCTTATTCGGGGGCCCCCCGATGCCCACCGGCCACCGCACGTGCCATCGGGGCCGGGCTTTCCGCTTCTACGCCGCCCCCCCAGCCCCATTACTGCGCCCGGGCGGGGTATCCGCTTCAATCCCTGGCCCGGGTTGCCGTACTCAGCGTGGTGGCCGCTACTTCCCTTGCTCAGAGCATCACTCCCGTGCCCTTCGCGCAAACCCTCCTCACCGACCGGTTCTGGGCACCGCGCCTGGCCACCCACGCCACCACCACGCTACCCATCTGCATCGACCAGACCGAAGTAAAAACCGGACGCATCCGCAACTTCGAAAAAGCCGCTGCCGGCCTCGGCCAGCACGAAGGGATGTACTACGATGACTCCGATGTGTATAAAGTTCTCGAAGGCATGGCATATTCGCTCATCAACAATCCCAATCCAGCCCTCGAAAAAAAATGCGATGAATGGATCGATAAAATTGTAGCCGCCCAACAGGAAGACGGCTATCTGAACACGTACTACACCCTGACCAATCCGGCAGGCCGGTGGGCAGACATGGAGAAACACGAAGACTACTGCGCGGGTCACCTCATCGAAGCGGCCATAGCCTATTATCAGGCTACCGGCAAACGCGTGCTGCTTGATGCCGCAATTCGCCTGGCCGATCACCTCACCCTGCAGGTTGGCCCCGGCAAGAAGAACTGGGTGCCCGGCCACCAGGAAATTGAACTGGCACTCATCAAACTTTACCGCATCACGCATCAGGACAAATACCTTTCCCTGGCTTACTGGCTGCTGGAACAACGTGGCAACGGGTTTGGCAAAGGCATGATCTGGAGCAACCCAGCCTTTGGCGCAGCCTACTGCCAGGATGATGTACCCGCCCGCCACCTCGCCAACATCAGCGGCCACGCCGTGCGCGCCATGTATCAATACAGCGCCATGGCCGACGTGCAGTCACTCCGAACCTATGCGGGCTATACCGAGCCGCTGCAGCGGGTGTGGCACGACGTGGTAGACCGCAACATGTACATCACCGGCGGAATCGGATCCTCCCGGCAAAATGAAGGATTCACCGCGGATTACGATCTGCCCAATGCCACAGCATACTGCGAAACCTGTGCCTCCATCGGCATGGTTTTCTGGAACCACCGGATGTTCCTCGGCAGCGGCGAGAGCAAATACATCGATGTACTCGAGCGCTCCCTGTACAACGGTAGCCTGGCAGGCGTCTCTCTGTCGGGCGACCGATTCTTTTACGTTAACCCGCTCGAGTCGGGCGGTACTCACCACCGGAAAGAATGGTTCGACACGGCTTGCTGCCCTAGCAATGTTTCCCGGTTGCTTCCCGCGTTAGGCGATTATCTCTATGCGCAGCGCGAAGATGAGGTGTGGGTAAATCTCTTCATCGGAAATGAAACAAAATTACAGGTGGGCAAAACGCAGGTGGTGGTGGTACAAAAAACCGATTACCCGTGGAACGGCACGGTTCGCCTCAACGTCCGGCCCGACCAGACACTACCGCTCACCCTGCACCTCCGGATCCCCGGCTGGAACAAGCAACGCGAACTCCTCATCAACGGTCAGCCCACACCCGCACTGAAAAATGAGTATGGCTACATCACCCTAACACGCACGTGGCAGGCGGGAGACCAGCTTGAACTTCTCCTGGATATGCCGGTAGAGGTGGTGTCCGCTGATCACCGTGTAAAGGCGAATGTGGGCAAACGCGCCATTCAACGGGGGCCCCTGGTATACTGCCTGGAAGAAGCGGATAACCCGGGCGTGAATTTCAATACGATACGCCTGTCGCCCCGCAACAAATGGACCGTCCGCGAACAAGCCGATTTGCTGAATCAGGTAACCGTGCTCCAAACCGGCGGGCTCACCTTTGTTCCCTACTATGCGTGGGACAACCGGGCACCCGGTAACATGAAAGTATGGATTGACTGGAATGAGTAATACACCGACTGGTATGCATGTAAATGAATCCAAACCCCTTGGCATAAAGAGCTGGTCGCCCGAAGACCGGCCACGCGAAAAACTGATGACAAAAGGAACAGCCGCGCTGTCGGAGGCGGAACTGATCGCCATTCTCATTGGCTCGGGCACCGCGGCGTTGAGTGCCGTGGAAGTGGCGAGGAGGCTATTACAATCCGTGAACCACAACCTCCACGAACTGGCGCGCCTGTCCGTAAAAGATCTCACAAAAGCCAAAGGCATTGGCGAAGCAAAGGCCATCACGATCATTGCAGCACTCGAACTGGGTCGCAGGCGAAAGGAACAGGATCCGGAAAGCAAACCCAAAATCGCCAGTTCAAAAGATGCTTTTCAGCAGTTGCAGGGCGACCTCATGGACCTGCCCAAGGAAGAATTTTGGGTGCTCCTCCTCAACCGCGCCAACCGGGTCATCAAAAAAAAGCGGGTAAGCGAGGGAGGTGTTAGCGGTACGGTAGCCGATCCGAAAATCATTTTTAAGCTCGCGCTGGAAGAGCTGGCCAGTGGATTGATTGTAGCCCATAATCATCCTTCGGGTAACCTCACCGCCAGCCAAAGCGATCTCGACCTGACCCGCAAATTGAAAGAAGCAGGGAAATTCCTGGAAATTCAACTGCTTGACCACCTCATCGTGAGCGGCACCCGCTACCTGAGTTTGGCGGATGAAGGAATGATGTAACTTGCGCCGTGCGTTTGGGTTGGCCACTTAAGATATTCTTCGCCCTGCTGGTGGTCGTCATCAGTACGTGGGTTTTCCTGAATACAGCACTTCGCGAACAACCCGTGACCGGGAGCCGTTCGCCCGTTGCAGCGCCGGCGGGCGGGCGGCCGGAAGTTTTTGTAACCACACCCGGCTCGGGTTGGGCAGAGACGTTGCTCCTGTACGAAAACTGGATCCGGCAGCAACTCAAAAATCGCAAGGCACCCGGAATAGCCATCGCCATCGTGCAGGATACATCCGTACTTTATATGAAAGGTTTTGGATATCGCCACGTTGCCCGAGGCGACACCATCGACACCCATACCGTTTTTCGGCTGGGTTCCGTATCGAAAAGTATCACCGGTACGCTGGCGGCTCATCTGGTGCAGCAACAGGTAATTCACTGGGATGACCCCGTCATCAGATTTTTTCCAGGTTTCCGGCTGCAGTCTCCCGTGCAAACCTCGCAAACAACCATACGCCACGTGTTGTCTCACACCATGGGCCTGCCCTACCACGCATTCACCGATCGTGTAGACGCCGGCGCTCCGATTGATACGCTCATCTATCACCTGCGGGATCTGCCCCTCGTAGCTAAGGCCGGGAAAGTGTACAGCTATCAGAATGTGGCATTCAACATTTTTGCCAAAGTAACGGAGTCAATTTTTCATCAATCCTATGAAGATGTTCTGAAGACCAGATTATTCGAGCCACTCGCCATGTGGGATGCCTCGGCATCGCACAACGGCATCATTCACCATCCGAATCATGCCGTGCCTCACCGGTTGATTTTCCGCTCCTGGATTCCTACGCGCATCAGCACCACGTATTACAATGTGGAAGCAGCCGGAGGAATTAACGCGAGCATCAGCGACATGGCCCGCTGGCTGAAAACACTAACATCCGATACCCACAACTTCATCGATCCGGAACACCAGGCGGAGATGTTTGAGCCGTATGTGCGCGCTACGGCACGCAACCGGCATTTTGGGAAATGGAAAAGACCACAGCGCAGCTTTTATGGCATGGGCTGGCGAGTCCTCACCTTTCCCGGAGACACCTTGTATTATCATGGCGGTTACGTCAACGGATTCCGCAGCGAAGTGGCATATCACCCCGCCGAACGGATTGGCATAGCCGTAC
>CANGUI010000051.1 GCA_947457025.1 Flammeovirgaceae bacterium
GGGAGGAAAACTTCAACATCGAAACTATTGAAGGCGAGTCCATCGAAATCAATGGTAAGGGCTACACCCAGTATAAAATCTATCAGGCTGTGTATTATCCGCTCAATGCAGAACCTGTAACATTTCCAGGCGTGGGCTTAAAAATGATTAAGTTTAAGGTGGCCAAGAATCCTTCTTTTTTCGGGCAAAACCGACAGGAAGATTTCAAAATTTTTCTTAGCAAACCCAAAACAGTACGTGTAAAAGAACTTCCTCCCCACCCGCTGCGCGAGTCAGTAGCCGTTGGCAATTACCGACTTCAGGAGCGGATCATTGATGACGCCCTTGCTACCGGTCAGAGCACGGGGTATGATTTTTCGGTTTACGGGGAGGGGAACATTTCCTCCGTAGAAAAGCCCGCAGTGCAGACCGATGGCACGTTCGATTTTTACGAACCCAATGTAAAGCAGAATATTCGCCGCGAAAACGGCCGCGTAACGGGTACAAAAACGTTCAGCTATTACCTCATCCCCAAGGAACCCGGGGTGTTTGCCATTAGCGACTATTTCCAATGGATCTTTTTCAACCCCAACACCCGCACGTACGACACCCTGCGCCCCCAGATCACGTTGCGCGTAGAAGGCGAAAGTCAGAAAAATCAGTCGATCGAGAGCAGCGACCTGGGCACTTTTTACGATCGCATCGAGACAACCGATAACACGCTGCGGGCGGTAGACTCTCCCCCGCTATTCCGGTGGCTCGGTTTAGCCGTGGTTATACTAAGCCTGGCCGCTTCGCTATATTTGATGTTGAAGAAATAGAACGACGCATGGGCAACATTTATGGCAAGCTTTTCCGAGTCACAACCTTTGGCGAATCGCACGGGCCAGCCATTGGTGTGGTGATTGACGGTTGCCCGGCCGGGCTATCCCTTGATCTCGAATTCATCCAACATGAACTCGACCGCCGAAAACCGGGCCAATCGAAAATCACCACGCAGCGGAAAGAAGCCGACCGCATGCAAATCCTTTCCGGCGTGTACGAGGGTGTCACCACAGGCATGCCGCTGACGCTGGTTATCGCAAATGAAGATCAGCGCAGCAAGGATTACAGTCATTTAGAAAATGTTTTTCGCCCCTCACATGCCGACTATACCTACACAGCCAAGTACGGCGTGCGCGACCACCGCGGCGGTGGCCGCAGTTCGGCCCGCGAAACGGCTGCGCGCGTAGCCGCAGGTGCGGTGGCAAAACTCTTCCTCAAAACAGCAGGTATCCGCATCAGCGCCTACGTATCGCAGGTGGGTGAACTAAGAACACCTCCCTACACCGAACTCAACCTCGCCAAAACCGAAGACAATATCATACGATGCCCAGACCCCCTGATCGCCGAAAAAATGATCGCCCTCATCGATCAGGTGCGACTCGATCGCGATACCATTGGGGGCGTAGTGACCTGCGTGGCACAACATGTGCCCCCGGGTTTGGGCGAACCGGTTTTTGATAAACTTCATGCCGAGCTTGGCAAAGCCATGCTCAGCATCAACGCGGTGAAAGGTTTTGAATACGGAAGTGGCTTTGAAGGGGTAACCTGGCGTGGGTCGCAACACAACGATGCGTTTACCCATTCGGATGGAAAAATCCGTACACTGACCAATCACTCCGGCGGTGTACAAGGTGGCATTTCCAACGGAGAGGACATTTACTTCCGGGTAGCCTTCAAGCCGGTAGCCACCATCATGCAAGATCAGGAATCGGTGGATACGGCAGGGCAACCCGTTACGGTGAGTGGAAAAGGACGCCACGACCCGTGTGTCGTGCCGCGTGCCGTGCCGATTGTAGAAGCCATGACTGCGTTGGTCTTAGCTGATTTTGTGTTGCGGGCCCGCGCTTCAAAACTGGGCTGAAAGATTACGCAACTCCGCTACCGCGGAGGCAGCGTGCTCACCATCCCAAGTGATCTGATGCCGCAGCCGGCCGGCAGCCATTTTTTTCTCCAGGCCAAATTCGTAGGCACGATCGTAGTACGAAAGTAAAATCTCGATGGCCGCATCCATATTTCCGGCCCGTACCTGTTCGATTGCCTGTTGCTGGGCGAGGCCACCCAGCCGCTTGGTTATCTTTTGAATAGCCCCGATGAATTCATCGCGGTTGGCCGGCCCGTATTCTGCCACGAGGCGGCTGATTCGTTGTTGCTTCTCGAGCACAAGCTCCACGATGGGCGACGAGGACATCTGCTGCCACAAGGCGTCTGGCAGAAAAATCCGACCAATGGCGATGGACTCATCCTCCACCCAGACAGGGCGCGATAAATCCAGGACGTAGAGCGCTTCGAACAGATTGTTTTGAAACTGCTCAGTAGTGGGTTGAGGTTGCTGCAGCAAACCGCCGAATACCGAACCCTTGTGATGCGCGAGTGCCTCCAGATCCAGCACCTGCTCACCCGCGTCGGACAGATTTCTCAGTAACTCCGTTTTACCGCTGCCCGTACACCCTCCGATGGTGATGAGGCGAAGCGGACGCTCAAACATTTCCATCACAAATTGGCGGTAAGCCTTGTAGCCACCTTCCAAAGGTGTAGCGCGAATCTGCGCCGCACCTACAAACTGACAGAAATAGGCAGAACGCAGCCCGCCACGCCAGCAATGCACCAGCACCTCGCGGCCGGCCGCCTCGCGATGGGTTGACCGAATAATTTCCGGTAAGCGCGGACCAACCAGATCTAAGCCGGTTTGAATGGCCACGGCCTGTCCCTTTTTTTTGTAATCGGTACCCACCCGCACCCGTTCTTCATTGTTGAGGATCGGTATGTTGATTGCCTGCGGAATACGTCCTTGTAGAAACTCGCCCTCCGATCTGACATCGATCACCGGCAACTCATGCCGGAGTAATAAGAAATCAGCGAGACGGATCGACATGGTGTAAAGGTCGGTAATGGAGGGGCCCTTGGCAAATGAAAGACCATGGGCAGTATGCCACACCGTTGTTCTTTACAATTCAGCTAAATTGAATTGTCGATCCCTTTGTCAATATCCTATGATTTGGGACTATCTGGATAATGTGAAACCTTCGAGTCATTTTGGTAAAGAATACCCGGGAAAAATACCCCTGGCTGTTTTTCTTGAAATTGCCCTGAACTCAATACGTTTGTTTGTGAACTTTGAATACGTCCGCGAGCATGCGAAAATTTCCAATTTACATTCAATTGGATGCCATGGATTGTGGCCCCACCTGCCTGCGCATGGTGGCCCGCCACTATGGGCGCAGTTACCAATTGCATGAATTGCGCGAAAAATCATACATCACCCGCGAGGGTGTATCCCTACTCGGCATCAGCGATGCAGCCGAAGCCATCGGCTTCCGGACCATCGGGGTGAAGATCCCGTTTGAGAAATTGGTCAAAGATGCGCTGCTGCCGTGTATTGCCCACTGGTACCAGCGCCACTTTGTGGTTGTCTACAAGATAACCAGGAAAGAAGTTTTCATAGCCGACCCCGCTGCCGGCCTGGTAACCTACTCCCACGATGAATTCAAAAAAGGCTGGCTTTCTTCACAAGATAATGGCCAGGAGACCGGCATCGCCCTGCTGCTGGAACCCACCCCGGAGTTTTACAACCGGGAGCCTGAATCTCAAGCCACCCGCAAGCGCAGCCTCGGGTATTTGCTCGGCTACCTTGCCCAACACCGAAAACTGGTGGTTCAACTGGTTCTGGGATTGCTAACCGGTAGCCTTATTCAATTAGCGTTGCCTTTTCTCACGCAGTCCATTGTAGATGTTGGCATCAATACCCAAAACATCCAGTTTGTCTATCTGGTGCTGGCAGGTCAATTTGTGTTGCTCACCAGCCGTCTGGCGGTGGATTTCATCCGCAGGTGGATTTTACTCCACCTCAGCACACGCATTAACATTTCGATCATCTCTGATTTTCTCTCGAAGCTGTTTAAGCTGCCCATGTCGTTTTTCGAGGGAAAGATGATTGGCGACATCCTCAGGCGCGTGGAAGATCACAGCCGCATTGAGCGGTTCTTGAGCACCTCGTCCCTCAATATCCTATTCTCTTTTTTTAACCTCGTCATCTTCGGCATAGTGCTGGCCATTTACCACATTCCCATCTTTTTAGTTTTCTTCGGGCTTAGTGCAGTTTATGTTTTGTACATCCTGCTATTCCTCAAGCGCAGGGCCGAACTCGACTATAAACGGTTCCAGCAGATGGCCGAAAACGAAAGTAATCTCATTCAGACCGTGCAGGGAATGGGGGAGATCAAAATCAACAATTGCCAAACCCAAAAGCGTTGGGAGTGGGAACGGATTTAGGCCAAGCTTTTCCACATCAGCGTGTCCTCAACGCGTTTGCAACAGTATCAAGACGCGGGCAGTTTGTTTTTGAACGAGTCCAAGAACATCATGATCACGGTGATGGCTGCACTGGCGGTGATGAAGGGCGACATGACACTGGGTATGATGCTGGCCGTACAGTACATCATCGGGCAATTGAATGCGCCCGTCAATGAATTCATTGCCTTTACACGCGATTTTCAAGATGCGCGCCTCAGCCTCGAGCGCATTGGCGAAATCCATGCGGCCGAAGAGGAAGAGCCCGCACACGATCATCTGCAGCGAATTGAACTGCCCGAAAGCAAAACCATCATGATCAAAAACCTCTCCTTTCGGTATGAGGGCCCGCATTCGCCCAAGGTGCTGGAGGATATCGACCTGATCATCCCGGAGGGAAAAGTTACCGCCATTGTGGGGGCCAGCGGCAGCGGTAAAACCACCCTGATGAAGCTGTTGCTCAAGTTCTACCAACCCCCGGGCGGCCAGATTGAACTGGGGGGTGTGCCGCTGAAAAACATTCCGGCCTCAACGTGGCGGCAGCGGTGCGGCACGGTGATGCAGGATGGCTTCATTTTTTCGGATACGATTGCCCGCAATATTGCGCCGAGTGACGAGAGCATCGACCGGAAGAAATTACGGCATGCTGTTACTGTGGCCAACATCCGCGAACATATTGAATCCCTGCCGCTGAGCTATAACACCAAGGTAGGTACCAACGGCATTGGGCTGAGCCAGGGCCAAAAACAGCGGCTGCTGATTGCCCGTGCCGTGTATAAAAGCCCGGAGTTCATCTTCTTCGATGAAGCCACCAGTGCGCTGGATGCAAACAATGAAAAGGTGATTATGGAAAACCTCGACCAGTTTTTTGCCGGCAAAACGGTACTGGTGATTGCCCACCGGCTGAGCACCGTAAAGAATGCCGACCAGATTGTGGTGCTGGAAAAGGGGAAAATTGTAGAGGTAGGCACCCACGAGGAACTCACCTGCACAAAAGGCAAGTACTTTGAGCTGGTGAAAAATCAGTTGGAGCTTGGAAACTAATAACGACAATAAGGTAGGCAGGCGTCAGACGGCTGATAGTGGAAGTGAACGAGCCTTCAGACGCCTTTTAAATCGTCATTCAAAAATTGTTAATGATAGATTGATATGAGTTTATTTAAGTACATCGAACGGTTGAAGCGGATGGACGATCTCATTCGAAGGAAGGCCACCGGCACGCCTGAGGAGTTTGCAGCCAAACTGGGCCTGGGCAAATCGGTGCTGATGGAGGAATTGAGCGAATTGCGCGAATTGGGCGCCAAAATCGCCTATTGCCGCGAAAGGCGCTCGTACTACTACGAGCAGAATTTTCTGCTGGTGGTGGGTGAAAAATCGGGCCAAAATGCCGGTTTTTTGAAGGGCGGAAAATATTTTTCGGTTTTTGACACACATTCCGGTATGGCCGGACTGCCCCGAATTATGTTTGAATTGTTGATTGCAACCAAGCAACAACCGCGGATGCCGAAAAGCGAATGAGTAGGTGGATTTACTTATAAATAATGTTATGGAAAAGTTCAAAAAGTTTTCGTTAAGTATGGACCAATTGAAAATGGTTAAGGGAGGAACAAGATTTCGTTGTCAATGCAACGGAATAGGAACATGGACTGGCAATTATTCCAGGACTGAACAAATCACAAATGCTATCAACACATACTGCGCTAATGGCGGCTCGTGCCAACAATTGTAACATGTTTCAGAACAAATGACGGTCTAGCAAACCGTCATTTTCTTAAATTTACATGATGAGGCGATTCCTAGTTTTCCTATTTTTGATAAATTCATTGGTCGCGAGCGCTGCGAAAATTGTGATTACACAGTCCTTGAATGCTCAAAGTGTGCGGTATTATCAGCCCTTTGATAATTTTCCAAACGTGAATATTCCAGTTAATTTGAAGCCCGATGCGATGGGTCAGATTCTGATCACCCTCAATACCCAAGCACCTACCATTGTAAAACTCGTGATTTCCGAAACGTTGATATGGTTGATTGTAGAGCCCAATGATCAAATCAGTATTCACAAAACGCCGAAAGTAGATAATCAACCCCTTGGTGGGGTATTCATTGATGGCAACAATGCCATTGGCCACACCTACTACAACAAAATCTACAATTATAACCCTATTGATAAATTTGACGGTGTTCGAGGTGTTTTCGAAAAATCTGACTTCCGCGAAATTTCCAAATTAACTGACCAATTGGAACGGGAATTGAAGCGCGAACTAAGCTGGGTTGATTCTCTCGAAAAAGTTAAAAAGGTAACGGCCAAATATGCAGAATACATGCGCGTTGAACTGTCCTCTGTGCTTGGCTGGGAAATTGGAAATTTATGCGATAGCAATTATGGCAAAAAAAAAATCAGCTTTCAGCAATTCAACAACATCAAAAATTGGCTGTTCGGCTATATAAAGCCACTGGACAAAAGAATGTATTCTTGTGGATTGGCTCCAGTTTATTACTATACCTACTATGAAGCTATTGCAAAAAAATCACAAGTTGACTCAACTAAAGCGATTATCCCTGAGGCATCTCATTATGTGCTGATGCCCACTGACATGGCGAAACCGATGTGGGGCAATCTGTTATGGGTGCACAAGACTTACGCGCCCACACAATATGACTACCAAAAGCTCTACAGTAAGTATAAATCGACCTTTGGGGATGGGGATTACATAAAATTTTTTGACTCAACGAATTTTTTTATCAAGAATGAAAGCAAACCTAGCATCATTGATTTTAATCAAGATTTTTTTATGCTGTTGGAGCAAAAGTTCTATAAGAAAAGAGTATTTATTGACATCTGGGCAACTTGGTGTGCGCCTTGTAAAGCCGAGTTTTTACATTACAACCCTTCGTTTTATGAATTTATGAAGGAATTTAAAATTGACATGGTGTACCTGAGCATCGACAAACTAGAACATCGAACAAAGTGGGAGAAAGAAATTGAAAAACTAGGCTTAAAAGGATATCATGTGTTAGCAGGAGATGCTCTACAGGCTTCAATAAAAGAAATAATTTTTGATGAAGGAGCAATGGCTATCCCACGTTATGTGTTGGTTGATGAGAATGGAAAAATAATCTCCACTGACTTCAAACGCCTGTCCGACCCAATGTTCAAGAAGGAGATAGAAAAGGCTTTTATTAAGTAAGAAAAAACCCTGGCTGTAATAACTCTACTTTGTCACAAGAATTTTGCTGAAAATCAGATAGATGGTTATCTTTGACCATCAGCAAAAAAAAATGAAAGGGGGAACCGCCCGCGCATTTGCCGGTGTTCTTCGCCGGCAAATACCTTTAAAGCGCCGTATCGTCTCTCCAAGAGCGCGGATACGATTGCGGCACTGAGCTTTCGCATCGTCCCCTGCGGGAGACGTTGCGGGACCAGTAAGTCGCCAACACGTAAGCTTGTATTTTTAGTTTTGCAAAAGGCTTTCGCCCACAGCCAGCGCGTGTATACAGCACGTACCGCAGAAATCATGGGCACGGGTAGTTTGTGCCGCAAACTGATTTTTACAAACCGGCAGGATTGTTTTATTTTTAGCACTCACACTGGCGAGGCGCGCAAGCATGAACGGGCAGGCAGGCAGTACTCAACGGGTAATGTGGTTGGTGTTTGAGAGGGGGAGCGAAGGGAGTGGAGAAGCCGCAGAGCCCGAGGCGAGACTCTGTGGAAAAGTAAGCATGAACGGGGCGGCAGGCAGTGCTCAATACGTAACATTATTGTTGTTTTTGGAGAGTACGAGCGAGGGGGAGTAGAGAAGCCGCAGAGTCCGAGGCGAGACTCTGCGGAGAATTGAAGGCGCTCGTACTACTACGAGCAGAATTTTCTGCTGGTGGTGGGTGAAAGACCGGGGCAAAATGCCGGTTTTTTAAGGGGCGGAAAATATTTTTCGCTTTTTGACCCTCATTCCGGTATGGCCGGACTGCCCCGATTTATGTTTGAATTGTTGATTGCAACAAAGCAACAACCGCGGATGCCGAAAAGCGAATGAGTAGGTAAATCAGTTCGTTATTTCTATGTTAGAGAAGTTCAAGAACCAGAAATTATCAACCGATCTGTTGTCTCTTTTAAAGGGTGGTGGTGTATCACGAGAAGAATATTGTTCAACCAACCACATGATTATGCGCTCTTGCTTTAACCGCGGTGACACACAGTGCATGGCTTCTGCTGGTGCCGCTTGGAGAAGAGAATGCCAACCTTACAAACTTTAGGTTTTTTTTTAAGGCATGGAAAAAGTTCATGCCTTTTTCAATCCGCTTTATGTGCCAGTGTCTAACATCAGTTTATGTAGCGATAGGATTTTTCCTGTTGGTGCCCTGTTTTCGCATTAGTGCACAAGTAGCTATTTCATGTAGTACGGAAATCTTATACAACCATCAAAATCTGTCAAGTGATGGCCAAGAAAAGTTTTTTCCAATTCGAACAGAGTCTTTTTGTTTTGGATTCACTCAAGTGCTATCCAGGGTCTTAGAAGGAGATTTTACTACTATTGTTGGAAACATTGATGTATTGCTAGATATTGAAAAAGAAAAAAGTTACGAGATTGATCATGATGAACGAACAATTTTCGTGTTGCCATCGGAAAAACGTGATAGCGTCAAATACTTAAAGATTGATACACTTGATTCAGTCGAGCTTTTAGGGCATCGGTGTGTAGTAATTTCGTTTTCGAGGCCTTACCGCAATGATCTAGTCTATGTTGCCGATACGATCCGTTCGACATATTACCTCGCGCCATCCCTTACCCTATCAAATCCACTAAAGTTTGCGGCATTACAGGGAAATAAAAATACCGTTATTTTAGACGGAAGACTCTCTGGCATCCCATTGAAGATTATATCGGAATTCCCGGATGGTAGTAAATTGATAACGGAAGCAAAGCAAATCAGGAAATCAGACATTGATCTCGTTGATGTATCGAAATACAGATTAAAAGAA
>CANGUI010000052.1 GCA_947457025.1 Flammeovirgaceae bacterium
AATGGTTGCCACCACGATATCTACCTCCTCATTGAGAAAATCGTCTTGATTTTTTACCCGCACGTCAGCGTCAAGACCGGCATGGTAGGGTACCGCCTTGAAACCATTAACGTTCAGCAATTGAGCAATTTCCTCCACTTTTTTACGGCTGAGGCAGTAAATGATGCCGGATTGGCCCTTATGTTCCTTCAAAAAGCGAATTAGTTGCTTTTTGGTTTCTTTTTTCGGGCGAACCTCGTAGTAGAGATTTTTCCGGTTAAAGGAGGAAATGAAAACATCAGCCTCCTCCATCTGAAGATTTTTTTGAATGTCGAGCTGAACTTTTGGAGTTGCCGTTGCGGTCAGTGCGATGACTGGCATTTCGCCTAACTGACTGATCATGCTTTTTATCTTCCGGTACTCCGGCCGGAAGTCATGGCCCCACTC
The DNA here is from genome assembly GCA_947457025.1 of Flammeovirgaceae bacterium. GTDB lineage: Bacteria > Bacteroidota > Bacteroidia > Cytophagales > Cyclobacteriaceae > ELB16-189. Next base: position 427 of record CANGUI010000052.1, read on the forward strand.
GGAGATACAGTGCGCTTCATCTATCGCGACAAATGAAACATTTACTTTTTGTAGAAAAGCAATATTTTCTTCTTTCGTAAGCGATTCTGGCGCAACATAAAGTAACTTGATCTTGCCTGCCAACGAATCTTTCCGAAGTTTGGTGATCTCTGCTTTGCTCAGCGTTGAATTCAGAAAACGGGCGTTGATTCCATAGGCGTTCAACTGATCTACCTGGTTTTTCATCAGTGCGATCAAGGGAGAAATTACCACAGCAAGTCCGTCGCGCATCAGCGCAGGTAGTTGATAACACAGGGATTTTCCGGCCCCCGTGGGCATAATCACGAAAGTATTCCTACCATTTAATATATTTCTAATAACGACCTCCTGGTTACCGCGGAACCCGGAGTATCCAAAAGCTTGTTTGAGTTTTTCGCGTAAAAGGTCTTTTTCCTCTGCTACTACCATATGTTAGGGTCAATCTAAATAATCTATCTTTGTCGTTCTATCCACCGGGAACCTCAAGAACATTGAAGATAGCAAAAAATATTCAAAACATCGCACGGGAGGTATTAAATAATGAGTCTCGTGCGCTGGCTCACCTGGCTACGCTCATCAACAATGATTTTGAACAATGTGTTCAGGCGATCCTGGCCGGCAAAGGCCGCGTGGTTGTTACCGGTATTGGTAAGAGCGCCATCATTGCGCAAAAAATCGTAGCCACCCTGAATTCAACCGGTACTCCGTCCATGTACATGCATGCGGCCGATGCGATCCATGGCGACCTCGGCATGATCCGCGATGAGGATATTATCATTTGCGTATCCAAGAGCGGGCAAACACCCGAAATCAAGGTTTTAGTTCCTATTTTAAAACGCAGGGGTTCAAAACTTGTTGCGTTAGTCAGTAATACACAGTCGTATCTGGCTCAGCAGGCCGACTTTGTGCTCAATGCAACCATCGGGGAAGAGGCATGCCCCAACAACCTGGCCCCGACAACCAGCACCACGGCTCATCTGGCATTAGGCGATGCGTTGGCCGTTGCCCTGTTGGAGTTGCGCAACTTCAGTAGCGAGGACTTCGCCCGGTTTCATCCCGGGGGTACACTGGGTAAGCAACTATATCTGAAGGTTGAAGATATTTTTGTTCGTCATCTGTTACCAGTGGTGCGCCCGGATGCTCCTTTACAAGAAGTAATCCTGGAGATTTCGTCTAAGCGTCTCGGGGCCACGGCTGTGATGAGTGAACACCACGAGTTAGTGGGTATTATTACTGACGGAGACCTCCGCAGAATGTTGCAAAAGGAGATTGACATCCGGCAGGTGAAGGCTGCAGCAATCATGACGCGCACACCGGTGACAATTGATCAATCTGAGTTTGCCGTGAAGGCGCTTGAACTGATGCAGTATAAAAGCATTACCCAATTGGTGGTCATGAAAGGCCGGGAACTGGCAGGTTTTATTCATTTGCATGATTTGTTGAAGGAGGGAATCGTATAATTATTTGCTATGCCTCAAAATGTGTATGTGGTACTTATGGCCGGAGGGGTAGGTACCCGTTTTTGGCCTTACAGCCGAAATGCCCGGCCCAAGCAGTTTCTCGATGTTTTGGGGATCGGAAAAACGTTACTGCAGTCGACCTATGACCGCTTGGTACCGTTGTGTGTGCCTGAAAATGTGTTTGTGGTGACCCACGAAGACCAGCGCCATCTGGTAAAGGAGCAGTTGCCGATGCTTTCTGATGATCAGGTGCTGTGTGAGCCAATGCGTAAAAACACAGCTCCCTGCATTGCCTATGCCGCACATAAGATTGCCCGTAAAAATCCACAGGCGGTGATGATTGTTAGTCCTGCCGATCACGTGATTCTTCAGGAAGAAGAATTTCAGCAGGTTCTGCAAAAAACGGTTGACCAGGCCCGATCTCAGGACAAACTTATCACGGTGGGCATTAAGCCAACGCGCCCGGAAACAGGCTACGGCTATATTCAGTTTCTGGAATCGAAAAGCCGTTTGAAAAAAGTGAAAACATTTACGGAGAAGCCGGAGTTGGCGATGGCGAAAAAGTTTTTGGAAAGTGGCGATTTCGTCTGGAACTCCGGAATTTTTATCTGGGGTGTTGGCGCAATTCTGAAGGCACTGGCAAAATATCTTCCGGAGATGTCCGAATCCTTCGAAGAGGCCGCGCCAGCATTTTTTTCTGAAAATGAAAAAGGGGCCATTCAAAAAGCCTATGCCGAAGTTAAAAATATCTCCATCGATTACGGGATCATGGAGAAGGCTGATAACGTCTTTGTGTGGTTGGGAAGCTTTAGTTGGTCGGACTTGGGTTCGTGGGCTTCTTTGCATGACATTTCAGAACGCGATGCGAACAATAATCACGTAGACGCAGATGCCCTGTTGTACGATTCGCGCAACTGTATCATAAAAGGGCCGTCAGACAAATTGATTGTTGTGCATGGCCTGAATGGCTACCTGGTGGGCGTTTTCGATAATGTGACGATTGTGTGCGAAAAAGATAAAGAGGACATGTTCCGGCGGTTTGTGAATGACCTGAAGGCAAAAAATAACGGCGGAAATTACCTGTAGGAACGCTGGCGCAGCACTTCGAAGATGGCGATGCCAGCCGCCACCGATACGTTGAGTGAGTTGATTTTTCCTCGCTGGGGGATGGCCACCAGTTGATCGGCCATTTTCAGAAACTCGGGTGAGATGCCATCTTCTTCGCTCCCCAGCAGCAGCACCATGGGCTTATTCAGGTCAGCCTGATAAATCGCGTCGCTTGATTTTTCCGTGCAGGCCAGAATCGTCAGGCCGTTATCTTTTAATTGCCGGATAGTTTTTTTGAGGTCGGGTTCCCGACAAACTGGAATGTGGCTCAGGGCGCCCGCGCTCGTTTTCATCGCATCGCCGGCGATGGGTGCATTACCTCTTTCGCTGATGATGATACCATCCAGGCCTGCACATTCTGCCGAGCGGGCAATAGCACCAAAGTTTCGCACATCGGTGATGCGGTCGAGCATGATGAAAAACGGTTCCCGCCCTTCGTGATAGGCGTGGTCGATCAGCGTCTGGAGAGGCGTAAACGTTACCGCGGCAAGCTGACATACTACCCCCTGGTGATTTTTGTACGAAAAGCGCTCCAGTTTCTGTGCAGGTACAAACGTATAAGGCACTGCTCGCTGCCGGGCTTCGGTAACTAATTCCTTGATGAGGTCGTTAGACAACCCAGACTGAATGAATATCTTTTCAATCGGCTTACCGGCACGGATCGTTTCGATTACGGCACGCGTGCCGAAAATCATGTCTTTCTTATCCATCACCGCAATAGTAGGACATTGTTTGTTGAAATCCGATTGTGCGGGCCATCCATTCAAGCTGCCGCGCGTCAGAAGCGGGCTTTACGCCATAAATCAATGGTGCTGTACCAGATTTCTGCAAATTTTTTATCGCGCACCAGCGTATAGTTTTCCGGGCTGTAGATGGAGCCGGTTTTAAGAAAAGTGAAACTCGTATCATAGTTTCTGTATTTCCAAATTTCGATAGGTCCTCCGAAAATTACCTCATCCGGCAACCCGAAGATCAGGTAAATCATTCCCCGATCCGTCTTCCAGCCCTCTTTGTACGAGGTGAAGTATTGGTTGGCCAGTTCTACTCTCCGGAAAAAACTGCGCATAAAAGATTTTGCGCGATCGCGATCTTTCGTGATGCCAATAACTTCTTTATCGAATTCAGCTTTTACGTCGCCAGCAGCAGCCAGCCGCTCAAATTCTTCGCGGGTACTGATGAAAATCAGTGGCCCGCTAAGGTCGGCAATCCGGCTTAGCTTGGGATAGGTTTCATTTTCAACCCGGAACGCGAGTCCCTGCGTTTTGGTCGTGTCTTCCTGTATCAGGTATAGGCCCTTAGCACCAAACCGAATGGGGGTATTCGGGGTAATCCAAAAAGTGCTGTCGGCTACCAGCAGCGGATCTACCCGACTTTCTTTTTCAGCAAACGGTGGTGATGCCATAGGAAAGATTTTAGTATACCGAAACACCCGGGCGCGGGTAGCATCGGTTGAGCCGCGATAGGTTAGCACATTGTTCTGTGTTACATAGCCATTCCAGACCACATCGTCACCATTCAAGAGAGTGCCCTGAACGGGATAGTTTTTTTCAATTAAACGTGCATACAGGTAGGTACGGGGATTGGCGGTGTTGGTTACCGAGAGAACCAGAAGCCAGGGTTGTTCTGGTATCGGGAAGGTAAGTTCGCCGGTGCGCTTGCCAGGTATCTCGCGCGTGATGGAATCATTCGTTAACTGCTGGCCGGTTCGATCGGAAAAGCTTGCACGCCGCTCCCATTTCACGGCGAATGCATCCAAACTAGTCTGACCGCCAGACGCCTCCACAGCGTAAAGCACCCGGATGCGGCCATCCTCCCGAACGATATGTATACGAACCTGGATCTCGCAGTTAGGATTATACTGGTGATTCAGGTTGGTGCTGCCAATGGCCTGGCCTGCGGCAGAAAACACCGTAAGCCATCCCGCCAAAAAAAGAAGTTTTTTCATATCCGAATACCCTAAGTAAACGATTCTTCACGAGTTTTCGTTAGCAGCGCGTTTGAAAATTTCACCTTGGCTACCCTCTGCCGATGCTTTAGCTTTGCAACCGTGAACAAAATCTACACTACCGAAATCACCTCGGCTGATTTGTCATCCGATAATCCTTTGCACCAGCGACTGCTGGTACCGTATCGGGAGGCTGCTACCCGTATTCGCGGCAGTTTGCTCGAAGTTGGGTGCGGGGAGGGCCGCGGCATCGACCTGCTGCTGCCGGCGGTGAATGCGTATACCGCCATTGATAAGATTCAGTCGGCTATTGACGATTTGCAGAACCGGTACCCCCGTGGAAAATTCGTGGCCGCCCACCTGCCGCCTTTACCTTTTGCAGACGCGAGCTTTGATGCCATTGTAACGTTTCAGGTGATCGAACACATCGAAGAAGATAAGTTCTTCCTCCACGAGCTTCACCGGGTGCTCCGGCCGGGCGGCGTGTTGATGCTCACCACCCCTAACCGCAGGCAATCGCTCTCCCGAAACCCGTGGCACGTGCGCGAATATGAGGCCCAAGAACTGCTGAAACTGGCGAAAACGGTGTTTCCCCAGGCTGAAGTTAAAGGCATTTCGGGTAGCGACAGGGTCATGGCTTACCACGAAGAGAACCGGAAGTCTGTCCAGCGCATCATGCGGTGGGATTTCCTTGACCTGCAATACCGCCTACCCGCCGCCATTCTTAAAATTCCGTACGAATGGCTGAACCGGTGGAACCGTAACAAATTATATCGCGTAACATCTGCCGCACGGCAAATTACGCTCGATGACTATTTTGTTTCGGATGACGCCAGTTCCGCGCTTGATTTGTTTCTGGTGGCCACCCGATAGACTTCATCAACAACCGGCCCGGTGTTTCAGGCCGTTGGCTTACTCCACGCCCAGTTCAGCTGCCGCCTTATCATAACTGTCTTCAAAGCGCTTTGCCAGTTCGTTCTCACCATTTTCATACAAAACGCGCTGCAGTACGGCAAGCATCACCATGCTCCTACGAAGTTCCTGAGTAAGACCGAAATTCTTGTTCAACAGGTAGGTTACCATCTCTTCAGCACGCCTTCCCACGGTGGTGGCGACTTCTAGCGCCCGTTCGTTTTCTCCCACCTGAAACAGCAGGTTGATTGTTTCGATCGAACTCTCATCGTACGGAACTGCGGCGTCTGGCATTTTTTCAAGATTAAAAAGCAGCACCTCACGGGCGCGCTGCATCTTGTCGATCGTGGGTACTTCGATGGAAACGGCAGTGCCGCCCAGGGAGGTCTCTTCGGTGGCTTCACGAACCAGTGCTTCAGCAAGAGTATTCAGCCCGCTGCGATGGTTGAGCACAAAGCCGCGGTAATCTTCATTATAGTACACCTTGGGGTTGTCCAACCCGCGGTATGCGAACTTTTTGATCAGGTTATCATACATGACTTCTGTATTTACAAAGTCAGTGTCTGTGTTGGGATTGCGTACCGGAATAATGCGGTAAGCATTTCCTTCCGCTATGGCGTAGGGACGCAAATCCAGATTCAATTGGGCCATGGAAGTGAAATTTACATAGATCGGGCGCTCCCAGTTGTTTGTAGCCAGTAAATCAAGGAAAGCCAAATCTTTCTTCTCGAGGCCGTTGCCTTTCAGGCGGAGGTTCATTTGGGTCAGGATGTTCTTCCGTAGTTTTTGCGGCACGAACCCAAGAGCTGCCACGTGGGATGTATCTATAGCCAATACCAGATTTTTGCTGGGCACAATGTTGCGATCTCCGCTGCGCAGTTCTTTGTAATTTTTGCTGAGTAGTTCAATATATTGCTTCAGATCAATCGCGTTCAGTTTCAGGTCAGCGTAGGGCAGATAGTCATTCGGCCCCCCTTGTTGGTAATCTTTCAACGACAGGGTGTAGGGAAACGGCTGCGATTCGTATGCCGCGCGCATGCTTTGGTCGATATACCAATCGGTGTTGTAGTAGCTCAATACAACAACGCGCACATCGGTACGGAAGCCCTCCACCTCCTGCGCGTACCAAAGCGGGAACGTGTCGTTGTCTCCGCCCGTAAAAATGATAGCGTTCGGTGCACAACTAGACAGGTAGTTTTTGGCTGAGTCAACAGAAAAAAAGCGGTCAGACCGGTTGTGGTCGTCCCACCCCTCGGCGGCCATCAGGCCCGGAGCAGACAGGCAGACGAGCGTAGCGGTGACGGCCGCCGCTTTCCCGTTGCGCAGCATTTTATTGATTGCTTCGGCCACGGCTATAACGGCGAGTCCAATCCAGAAGCAGTAAGCATAGGTTGATCCGGCATAAATGTAATCACGTTCGCGAGGTTCATCGGGTGGCGTGTTCAGATATACCACAATGGCGATGCCCAGCAGAATGAACAGAATTCCCACAACGGCAAAACCCTGAGTGTCTTTGGTGAACTGATAGAACATCCCGATCAAACCGAGGATAAAGGGTATCATAAAGAAGTTATTGCGTCCGCGGTTATTTGCTAACTGTTCGGGCACATCCTCAAACCAGGTTAACGGACTGAGCCAGTCAGCACCTTGCTCATCGCTGTCGCGTCCGGCAAAGTTCCACATAAAATAGCGCATGTACTGTGTGCCGATCTGGTGTTTAAACAGGTAGTAGAGGTTTTGTCCGAAGGTGGGTTTTTCGCCTTCTCCGAGTCCCAGTATTCGCTGGTAGGATTCTTTGTACTCGCTGTTCCAGGCCCTCGGCAAAATGGTGGTGTGGTTAGGGTCGTATTCGTATTCAACCTTCCGGTCGGTGATTTCATATTTGTCTTTCCCTTTTGTGTAAACCGGATCCCCTTGCTTGACACCGATGAGTTCAGCGGTGTAGTAGGGGCCGGACAGTAGCGGGCGGCTGCCGTATTGTTCCCGTTTCAGGTACCGCACAAAACTCATCACATCTTTTGGTGCGTTTTCGTTGATGGGTGGATCAAAGTTGGAACGAATCACAATCGTAGTGTACGACGCATAACCGATCAGAATAAAGGCTATGGAAAGCAGCGATACGTTCAGTAATACAAACGACTTTTGTTGACTGAAGTAGATACCGTAGGCAAGGCCGCCGGTGAGCAATACCATGAAAACAAACACCCCGGAACCGAAAGGCAGGCCCAGGTTGTTGACAAAAAACACTTCGAATCCACCGGCTAACGTAGGCAACCCGGGGATGATAAATTCGTTGATGAACAGCACCAGTGCTCCGCTGGTAGCTAATGCCAAACCGATGCCGAGCGGCGAAGGCTTATACTTTTTGAAGTAATAAATCAACCCGAGGGCCGGCAGCGCCAGCAGGTTCAGCAGGTGGAAACCGATCGATAAACCCACCATGTAGGCAGTCAGAATAAGCCACCGGTTTGCTTTGGCTTCATCTTCGATAATTTCCCACTTCAGGATTAGCCATACGACCAGTGCAGTGAAGAAGGATGACATAGCATATACCTCGGCTTCCACGGCTGAAAACCAAAAAGAATCGGAAAATGTGTAGGCTAATGAGCCTACTACTCCGGCGCCCATAAGCGTCCAGATTTGGTCGTTTTGTAGTCCCGAAGGGTCCTTCACACCCCATAGCTTGCGGCCTAAAAGCGTAATCGACCAGAACAGGAAAAGAATGGTGAAAGCAGCAGCGAGTACGCTCAGGAAGTTCACCCAGAATGCCACTTTGGTAACATCGCCCATCGCCAGAAATGAAAAAACACGGCCCACGAGCATAAACAGCGGGGCTCCCGGTGGGTGTGATACTTCAAGCTTGTAGGATACGGCGATAAACTCCCCGCAGTCCCAGTAACTCATTGTTTCTTCGAAAGTGAACCAGTAGGTAAGCAGGGCAATCGCGAAAATGATCCATCCTACCAGATTATTTGCCTTTGTAAACTGCATGAACAAGGAATTTGACGTGCGAAAATAAGCGAAATATGTGAGCGAACCGTACCTGACGTGGAATGCTATTTATACACCACAATGTAAAAAAGGAGCCAGGCCAGGAACAAAAGGATATACGATCCGCCCACAATCAGCCAGGCGGTCTTTTTGCTTTTGCGGGCGTAAAAGTGAATCCCCTCCGCCAGCAGCCACCAATACAGGGGTTCGAACAGGTTGAGCGCACGCAGCGGGTAGGCATACCGTTTGTCCAGGGTTTCATAGTCAAAGAAATTCATCAGCGACAGCGGGTAAAAGCCACGAATGCTGTAGTAGCTCGGATCAGTTTCCAGAAACAGGTAGTACCCGATTTTCAGTAACTCGGGCACCAAA
>CANGUI010000053.1 GCA_947457025.1 Flammeovirgaceae bacterium
AACTGGCTAAGCCGGGTTTCCGGTATTTGGTCCGGGATTTCCCAACAACAAAAAAGGATAGCTGAAAAACTGTTGGCAGGCGTTTGTAAACAATCATTTTGTAATGATCGACCCTGCAGGTTCAACGTACATGTAAGGAGGTGGTTTATAGGTTATACTTCTTGTATGAGTACGGTCTGGAGTTTATCTTTACAACACGACAACGATCGTTTTTTGGTTTTTTTACACTACCGCCAATGCATACACCTATGAAATTATTTTTCAGCCTGCTGGTGCTTATTGTTGAGGTAATACCCGCCTCTGTATACGGACAAAAGTCCTATTTCAAGAATGGCCCGGTTATCGAAGACTCCCTAACGTACCTGGCGAATAAAGAGAAAGAAAAGGCCAAATTTGAAGTCTTTGCCAAACCGGTGGTTATTACCGATCGCCTGGAAATCATCCGGCAAAACCAGGACAGCATCGTGTATTCTTATCACAGGGAAATTAAGGTTGGCAAGGGGGCAGAAGAAACCCCGGAAGCTGCGCGCGATATCCAGCCTGAGGATTGGGAAGGGCGCGCTTTCCCGCTCCCTGAATTACCATCTCTTCAGGGCCAAATTGTGAGTATGGAGAAACTCAAAGGAAAACCTACCCTGATCAATTTTTGGTTTACTTCGTGTGCACCCTGCATAGCCGAAATGCCGGTATTGAATAATCTAAGAAAAAAATATGGTGAATCAGTCAACTTTGTTGCTCTGGCGGCTGACAGTGAAGAAAAGGTTCGAAATTTTCTGGCGAAGCGCACGTTTAATTTTGTTCATGTGGTCAATGAAAAATTTATCACCGAAGAATTACACGTAAAGGCGTTTCCGAAAAATGTTTTTTTGGACAAAAATGGAAATGTATATCAGGTGGAAGATGGTATTCCCTATGTGGTTGACGGACAGCATAAACCAAAAATGGGTGATGGGAAGGAATTTGAATTCATTCTCGATCGCTTATTGGCTGGCGAAGGAGGTAAACAGTAGATGTAGCGTGTTTATTGAGTCCGTAAGTCTTTTGTGTTGGCAATTGCGCCTGCCTGGTGTGCGCATGTGCCGTTGATGTTGGTGGGAAGGCCTTTTGCTCAAAAAGAATAAGTTTTCCAAGGACGAGCACACGGTGGCACGGGTTACTCTTTCAGCGTTGGTTGGCCCCTCCGCGGCCGGGATGCGCAGGGCCTGGTACCCCTGCGCCTCGCAGGGGTACGGGAGCGAAGCGAACCCCGGAGCAGCCCGAAAAGCCGCCCAAAAAAAAACTTGATCCTGCTATCGCATTTTGTTTACGCATCCACCGCAGCCCGGGCCCTGCTGCGCCCCCGATATTCCACAGCCGCGAACTGCGATTTGGACGGGTTGTTGTATTTTTGTCGCTCAACCTGGCTTGACGTTGACCTTGCACGCTGCCAATCGCTGTACGCAGGTATAGGGATGGCGGGAAAAAAAAATGTGAGTCGTATGAAAGGAATTACAAAAAGAGATCTGCGGGCATTCTTGTTGGGCATGCTGGCGATGTTTGCGATTGATATGGTTACCGATTGGAAAGACAACGTAGAGTCATTTAAAAAAGGATTTCGCGATGGCATTAAATCATACCGAGAAAAAAATTAAACCAGATGAGCCTGATAGAAAAACACCGAACCCTGCTTACCAAAGCCATTGACGCACTACATGCGCGCACCTTCTATGCCGCCTTCCCCGAACATCCTGCACCGGCTGTCTATGGAGAAACCGCGGATGCAGATGGCCAAAGCCGTTTCAAGGCGCAGCTTGGAAAAAAATTCGAAGAACTCGCACAAGCAGGTGCCACAGCCTGGGCGGGGCAGGAAGAATCACCGTACCTGCAGGAGCCGCTCGGAATTTCGTATCCTGTTTTTACAACCGATGTGCTGATTGACCGCGCCACCACGGCATTCCATACCTGGCGTAAGACGAGCGTTGATCAGCGGGCGGAGATTCTGCTGGAGTCTCTTGAGCGTGTGAAGAAACGTTTCTTTGAAGTGGCCTATGCCACCATGCATACCACGGGACAGGGTTATATGATGGCGTTTCAGGCCTCGGGGCCGCATGCAGCTGATCGGGCGTTGGAGGCCATTGCGGCAGCCTACGAAGAGCTCAATCGTTTTCCCGCGAAGGCGGTGTGGGACAAGCCGATGGGTAAGTTCAACGTGCAACTGAATAAGGAGTGGCGTGCGGTGCCCAAAGGCATTTCGCTCGTTATTGGCTGCTCCACGTTCCCAACCTGGAATTCGGTAACAGGTATTTACGGAAGTTTGATGACCGGCAACCCGGTGATTGTAAAACCTCATCCGGGCGCTATTCTTCCTATTGCCATTTTCGTGGCTGAAATTCAAAAGGTATTGGTTGAAAACAATTTGGACCCCAACACATGCCAGTTGGCGGTGGATACATTTGATAAGATGATCACGAAGGAATTGGCTGAACACCCGAGCGTGAAGTTGATTGATTTCACGGGCAACTCAGCCTTTGGTTCGTACCTGGAAGCGTTGTCCGGCAAAACGGTGTTCACCGAGAAGACGGGTGTGAACTCGGTTATCCTCGACAGCGTGGAAGATGCCGACAAGGTGGCGGCCAACCTGGCCTTCTCGGTCAATCTGTACAGCGGGCAGATGTGCACAGCTCCACAAAACTTTTACATACCGGCATCCGGTATCAAAACTCCCGGGGGCACGGTAAGCTTTGAAGAATTCGCGGAGAAGTTTGTAGGTCAGATCAACAGCCTGGTGGATAACCCAAAGGCGGGACCGTTTGTATTGGGAGCGGTACAAAGCAAGAAGACGGCTGAGCGGGTTGCCGAAGCAGCCCATTTGCCGGGAAAAGTGTGGCTGAAGTCCCGTGTTTTTGAAAACCCGATGTTCAAAAATGCCCGCGTGGCAACTCCGGTTGTGGTGGAAGTCGACTCATCCAGAAAGGATGTTTTCAGTAAAGAGTTGTTTGGGCCAATCGCGCTGTTGATCAAAACGAAGAGCACGGATGAGTCAGTTGCGCTGGCACAAGAGATGGCCCGGCAACATGGCGCCATCAGTTGCGGTGCCTATACCACCGATGCGCAGGTGAAGGAGAAAATTGCCGATGAAATGGCGTTGGCCGCCACGCCCGTCAGTTTTAATCTGACGGGTGCCATTTACATGAATCAGAATGCAGCCTTTTCTGATTTTCATGTGACCGGTGGCAATCCTTCCGGCAATGCGTCATTCACTAATCCGGATTATGTCAACAGGCGGTTCACGTGGGTGGGTCATCGTGAGCCGGTGAAGGGTTAGCCTTACGCTTTTCGAAGCAGCCGCGCCATGTAGAAACCATCGAAGCCGTCGGACGGCCATTGGTGGTGTTCGGCCAGCAGTTCAAAGTCGGGATGGTTCTGCAAAAACGCCAGCACCTGTTGTTCATTTTCGGATGGCAGGATGCTGCAGGTGGCGTAGACGAAGCACCCTCCCGGTTTCAGCATGGCGGGATAAGTATCGAGAATGTCGTGTTGGGTGCGGCGCACGTGGTCGAGCGATTCGTCCGACAGTTTCCACTTGGCATCCGGATTTCTGCGCAGCACGCCCAGTCCGCTGCACGGCACATCCAGCAGCAAGCGGTCGGCAGTTTTTTCCATGCGCTTGATCACCTTGGTAGAATCGATGAGCCTTGTTTCGATGTTGGCAGCGCCCGCACGGCGCGCCCGTTTCTTGAGCTCGTCCAGTTTCCACGCCTCGGTGTCCATGGAAATGATGCGACCTTTATTGGCCATCAGGGCGGCCAGGTGGAGCGTTTTGCCGCCGCCACCGGCACAGGCGTCTACTACCCGCATGCCTGGCTTTACGCCGAGAAAGGGGGCAATCAGCTGTGAGCCCGCGTCCTGTACTTCGAAAAGTCCGTCGCGGAAGGCTTGCCGCGTGAAGATGTTCTGGCGTTCGGCCAGGAGCAGCGCGTCGGGGAAATCCGCAGGTGCTTCCGTGGCGATGCCTTCGTCTGCATCGAGGTGGTGCTGCAATTGCTCGCGCCTTACTTTGAGCGTATTTACCCGCAGCACCACACGTGCCGGCTGGTTGAGGGCATGAAGTTCGAATGCCCACCGCCTGCCCAGTTCGCGCTCGCCCGCCTGGAACAGCCAGTCGGGCACGGACTCGAGAACAGCGGGATGGTGCACGCGCCTGAGGGCAGCCCTGAACTGCCGCTCGCCCAAGCCGTAAAACTCGGGCCAGGCGGGCAGTTCCTGATTTTTCCACAGCACCCAGGTGCCAACCAACGTCCAGAAGTCATCCGGCTCCGCCTGTGTCACTTCGCGAAAAAGCCGGTACCAGCGCACAATGTCGTAGGTGGTTTCGGCAATGAAGCGCCGGTCGCGAGCACCCCATTTTGGGTTTTGTTTCAGGATTTTTTCGATCACCTTGTCGGCATACCGGTTGTCGACAAAAATCTGGCGCAACGCGTCCGTCACGGCCTCCGTCAGGTTACGATATAATTTCACGGCTGCAAGATAGGGGTCAGCATGTTGGAAACGGAATGGCGTATTGCTTTTGCCCGTACAGTTTGGTTTTGGCAGCCGATCCGCGTACTTTCAAGGTGCAGAAGTACGGGAGCCGGAGGACAGTAGCTGTGCTACGGCCGTGCGAAAGCACCTGCCTGCCCAGCAGGCAAGAACCAACAGAAGCCGCCATGAAGCGAAGAGATTTTTTTCAAAAGAGTGCCCTGAGCATCGCTGTGCTAAGCGGCCTTGCTGCGGCGCCACCCAAGGCGCCGGGCGAGAAGCCGTTCCGGCTCAACTATGCGCCCCACGATGGCATGTTTCAACATCATGCCGGAAAAAATTTTATCGACCAGATCCGGTTTATGCATGAGCAGGGTTTTCGGGCGATTGAAGACAACGGGTTGCTTGGGCGGCCAATAAGCGAGCAGGAGAAAATCGGCAGCACGCTGGCGAGCCTGAACATGACGATGGGCGTGTTTGTGGTAGATGGCGGCGATAACTGGAAAACGTCGCTCGCGTCCGGAAAAGAAGAATACCGCGATACATTTTTGAAGGCCTGCCGCGCCTCGGTGGATGCCGCCCGGCGGGTGCAGGCGAAGTGGATGACCGTTGTGCCCGGCTTTTATGACCGCCGCCTGCCGATCGGCCTGCAGACCGCGAACGTTATTGATGCCCTGCGCCGGGGCGCGGAAATCTTTGAACCACACGGCCTGGTGATGGTATTGGAACCCCTGAGCGACACACCCGATTTGTTTCTGCGCTACTCCGACCAAACCTTTGAGATCTGCCGCGCCGTGAACAGCCCCAGTTGTAAAATGTTGTTCGACATCTACCATATGCAGCGTAACGAAGGCAATCTCATCCACAACATCAACGCGTGCTGGCCGGAAATTGCCTACTTCCAGATTGGCGACAATCCCGGCCGCAAGGAACCGACAACGGGCGAGATTAATTATGTGACGATCTTCCGGCATCTTTCGCAAAAAGGCTACAGCGGCGTGCTGGGCATGGAGCACGGCAACGCGGGCGAGGGAAAGGAAGGCGAAAGGGCGTTGCTCCAGGCCTACCGGACTGTAGATCATTTTTAATTATGCGACTTGGATTTCTTTTTCTTTTCCTGTTGATCGAGGGGGTGGCCATAGCCCAAATCGATGGGCTGCTGAACCGGGCCAAAGACCGGATCAAGCGAAACGTGCGCGAAGCCACGGTGAACAAAGCAGATGCTGAGCGCGACCGCATCGACTCCACGGACTTCAACTTTGCCGTTTCCGTTATTGATAATGCCGGGATGATGAACATCCGCGATGTGGAAGAGCGGCTGGTGAAGGCCGGTAGTACGGCGGTGAACCTGCTCATAAAAAATGACGGCGAAACCACACCCGCCCAGGAATGCCGCAATTTACTGAGCGTGGCTCAGCGACTGCAGGAAACCCGAAGGTACAAAATGGCTGAGTCCGCGTTTGTCACTGCGCGTGCCGCATACGAAGCAGCGGATCTGACCAATAATATTAATTACAGCAAAGTGTTTTCCGACCTGGGGTTGCTGTATGCTGCCACCGGGCGCTATAACCTGGCCGCCCAATTCACCGAGCAGGCGTTGGATCTCCGCAGCCGCACCCTCTCCGAGACCCATTTCGCGTACGCGGCAGGACTCAATAACCGCGCCTCGCTATACCAGGATCTGGCCTATTACAATGAATCTGAAAAAGATTTCGCACAGGCGGGGCAACTGGTGAAAAATTTAAAAGGTGAAATGAGCGAGGAGTATACCCTGGTGCTCAACAACGAATCGGTCTTGTTGGCCGAGCTGGGCCGCTTCGATGAAGCCGTGCAAAAGTTACAGCAAGCGATCCGGATCATTGAGGCCACCAAAGGTTCAAAGCTGCGCAACCAGGTGATTTACCAATCGAACCTCGCCTCCATGTTCCAGCGAACCGGCAAGCAGGCTGAAGCAGAAGCCATCTACCTGCGGCTGGAGAAAAATCTCGGTACCGCGAGTCCGTATTATCCCGGCATATTAAATAGCCTCGGGTTGCTCTACGCGGATCTCAGGCAGGCGGTCAAAGCAGAAGACTATCTGAAGCACGCGGCCCAGCTTTATAAAACGAAATTCAATGGTGAGAACAATCCCTTTTTTGCCAAAGCCACGGCTGACCTTGGTTGGTTCTACCGCGCCGCCGGCCGGTATGCCGAGGCGGAGCCGCTGCTGATCAAGGCCCTCGCCATTCGCGAACAAACCCTGGGTATTGATCATCCGGATTACATCCGCAACAAAGAAGAACTGGCTATTGTATACTGGAAGACGAAAACGTGGGACAAAGCCTACGCGCTCTACAAGCCGGTGATGGACAAGACGATTGACTTCATCAACAACTACTTCCCCCCGATGAGTGAGGCTGAAAAAACCAAGTATTGGGACCTGACCTCACCGCGGTTTCAACGGTTCTACAATTTTGCCTGCGATGCCCGTCAGGCGCTGCCCACGGTGGTGAACGACGTCTTTGATTATCAGACAGCCACAAAAGCCCTGCTGTTCAACGCTACCAACAAAGTGAAGCAAACCATTCTGCGCAGCGGCAACATTCCGTTGATTCAGGACTACCTGAGTTGGCTGGATACGAAGGAGTCGCTGGCACGTTACTACGCATTATCGAAAGAGGAACTCCGGGAAGCCGGCATTAAGATTGATTCCGTTCAGCGCGTGGCCAACCAAATGGAGAAATCGCTGAGCGAGCGCTCGAAAGATTTTTCAGCGGGTTACTCCACCCGGAAGATCAGTTTCACTGAAATCCAAACTGCACTGACGGAAACCGAAGCCGTACTGGAAATCATCCGGATACGGAAATTTGATCAGGACCTCACAGCCGACTCGCGCTATGTGGTGCTGGCGATCGCCAAAGCAGATAAACAGCCACGCCTGGTGATCCTCGAAAACGGCCAGCAGCTCGAAACACGTTTTGCCAAGTTCTATCGCAATGCCATCCAGCAAAAAACGGCCGATGCCATTTCTTATGAAAACTACTTCCAGCCGATTGAGCCCCTCGTCTCCGGCAAGAAGACACTTTACGTCTCTCCCGATGGCGTTTACAACCAGATCAACCTGGCAACGTTGCGTAAGCCATCCGGCGTTTTTTTGATCAACCAATTCGACTGGGTGATGGTGGGCAACTCCAAAGACCTCCTGACACTGAAATCGCCCGGAGGCGGGCCAGTCAGCAAAGAAGCTGCCCTGCTTGGTTTTCCGGAATATGGCGGTGCTGCCGTAGCTCCGCTGCCGGGCACGAAAACCGAACTCGACAACATCAGCCGCATTTTGAAAACCGGTGGCTATAGCATACGGCAATGGATGCAGAGGGAAGCCAGCGAAAGTGCACTTAAATCCCTGAAGGCTCCCGGGCTGTTGCACATTGCTACGCATGGGTATTTTCTGAAGGATGTGGAAAAAGGTGGAAACGCATTGGGTGGGAATCTGGAAAATGCAAAAGAAAATGCACTACTCCGCTCGGGCCTGATGCTCGCCGGAGCTGCCGCCACCGTAAGTGGTGAGCAGGACCAGACGATGAACAGCAACGACAACGGAATTCTCACGGCATACGAAGCGATGAACCTGAATCTCGAAGGGACCGGCCTGGTCGTGCTGAGCGCCTGCGAAACGGGTTTAGGCGACGTGAAAAACGGTGAGGGCGTCTATGGTTTGCAGCGCGCCTTTCAGGTAGCAGGTGCACAAGCCCTGATCATGAGCCTGTGGAAAGTAGACGATGCTGCCACCCAGCAGCTGATGACCAGCTTTTATACGAACTGGGCAAAGACGGGCGACAAACTGAAATCTTTCAAACAGGCGCAACTGCAATTGATGACCAAATACAAAGAGCCATATTACTGGGGTGCATTTGTGATGATGGGGATGTAAAGACAAAGATGGACGTGTTGGATAGAGTATGATGACCGCTCAATCCTTCAGGGTTATGGATTTGTTGCTCAGTAACGTGGCATCCAGTGCTTTCGGGATTCTCCACGGGCAGGCGATGAACGATCCCGGAGGGATCGAATATGAATACGCCTGGATGAAATCCAGGGTGGTGAGAAAAACAAAACGGAACCGCGGAGCGGTTCAATACACTATGAGTACGTATACACAAATACTTTATCAAATCGTGTTTGGCACAAAACATCGCGAACCCACGCTGGAAGCAGCGGGTAGGCCGGAGCTTTTTCGGTACATCAGCGGACTATTGGAAAACAAGAAATGCCACGTTTATCAAATCAACGGAGTAGCAGATCATCTCCACATTTTATTGGCGCTTCATCCTTCAGTTGCACTATCGGAACTGGTAAAGGATATTAAACTTTCAAGCACAAAGTTGATTAAGGAGAAACTCTTGTTTCCAAGGTTTTCTGGGTGGCAGGAAGGCTATGGGGCGTTTACCTACGCCACTGACAGAAAACAAACGTTAATAAATTATATCCGAAATCAGGAGGTACACCACCGGAAAAAGTCATTTCGCGATGAGTATGTAGAGTTGCTCGATGAACATCACGTAGACTTTGATGAGAAGTATTTGCTATGATTCAACCCCTTCGGGGTTGTGGGTTTTTCCTCTGGGTCCGGGCACTCCATGCCCGGTAACCTCGATTGAATCCCTCCGGGATTCATCAGTCGTACCAAAAAGGTG
>CANGUI010000054.1 GCA_947457025.1 Flammeovirgaceae bacterium
CCTTTATTTAAATCTGTGTAGAATATATTCATCATCGGTTCCTGCCTGATGTACCGAGCTCATAATTGGTTTTACCGGTATTTACAATCAAAATCTTCGCGTCGGGAGTCAGGTCCTGCCGGTTTTGCAAAAGGAGAGCGAGACCCGCAATGCCACTCGGTTCACAGGCAATGCCCTGGTCGGTGGCCAGCACGAGTGCTTCTTCAATGAACTCTTCTTCCAGTTCCAGGATTGCTGAGTTTCTCCCAATCCGGTGATTGGCGATGAGCGAATGGATGTAATCGTAATAATCTTTCAGGCTGGGCAGGTGGTAGGAAAACAACTTATCCAGCCGGCTGTTGGCGTTACGCGTGGTAGCACCGTAGAAGTTACACTGGCTAATTGTGTTGATGTCTCCGCGGAATCGTGGATCATGTTTGTAGATGCGGTTATTGAATTCCCGCTCGGCTATGATCAACACGTTAACGAAGAGATCGCCAGTACCAAACGGGATAAAACAATGTTGTGGATTTTCGTTGAGGATTTCATACGAGAGCCAGTCGTAATAGTTATCGTTGTAGCGGTCCAGGATTTCGCGGTAGGTAATGTCGATGCCGGTGGTGTTGTCGGTCAGCGCTTTGATTTCCGTGCTCGTGAGCGGCTTTTGAGCGAGGTCGGTTTCATACACCACGCACCCCATATTGCGCAAGCTCGTGTTGATCTCCGGCTTCAGGCGGTGATCTACCAGCACTTTCAATATGGTGTTCACGCGGAAGAGGTTGAAAAAATGCTGGATCGCCACAGCCGCGCTGCCGGATGAAATGAGGGAAATTTCTTTGATGTTATAGCGCTTAGCCTTAATTACTACCTCCCAAGCCATACGGGCTTTATGCGTCCCGGTTGGATTAGTGCTTTCATCTTTCAGCCACACATTGGTAAAGCCGGGAACAGTGATGGAAAAGGTGCGTGAGGCCGGAAACTGTGGATTGAAGAAGGGCCGCGGCGGGAACTCTGGCTTATCGGGATTATTAAATGAAGGAATGCTGAGATCACCCCCGACATCAAGACTTTCTTCACGGTCCTGCGGCTCATCGAGCAGTTGCTTTTTCATGATCTCCATCTCTTTACCCGACAGTTTCTGGAGCAGCAGGTCAGCCACTTTGTTGGCAAACGAGTCGAGGTTGGCGGGCGGCGCCGGCATCGTTGCCGTTTCCGGTTTGTCGGTATCCAATAAGGGCAGGTACTTCTCTCTAAATCCATGTAGGATCACGCCGTTCCAATCGTACTGGTTACCGGTGGCATATAAGCACAGAAAATCGCGTAGCGACTTGGTGGCACCGGGGGGGCTTTTCAGATTGAAGGCTCTGCGCAACAGGTCTTCGGTGGGACCCTGCGGGTATTGCAGCAATAACGTGGGGTGCTTCTCTTTGTGTCGCTCCAGAAACTTATGCAAGGCTTTTTGCAGCATGGGGATAAAACTCCATTTACCCGTTCCCCGCGAACGATTAATGAACTCCGAGTCATTGAAGGTTTTGCGCACGAGGTCCAGAATCTCCTGGGGCATAACTTTGGCAGTAGCTTTTTTTGACATACGAATCTGTCTGGTAACCGAAAGGTAAAACGAATTCGAAAAGTATCCGCCATCGGCTTACCCCTTATTTGCCGCGGACATCGGGGAGTCTCCTTTTGGCCTGGAGAATACATTCCTGCCAGCCTCTGCTCCACTGAACCTAATTTCGACAAAATCCTCCGTTTCGCCACGGATTTAAGCCGAAGATCTTAGTTTGTGTAACAATTACTCGATTTGTAGGAATTGCTGGAAGGTAAATCAGGCTTTTCTCAGGCAACAGCCAAACACTTTGTACCCGCCATGTAGTATTTGTCGGCAATCGGCTTATACTCCAGTCGGGTAGCAGGCGCACCCCGCACTGTACTAAGGCAACTTATGCTAATTTAATCGTACAGTAAGAATACGATAACAGTGTTTGCATCCGAAACCAGAAGCCCAGCACCCGCTATCGTTTTACTGTGGCAGCTACAAACCGGCCATTCCAGCCACCGCGGTAGCCTATCTCGCGTTTGGGTGCGCTGCCGGTATACCTGGGCGGGTGTATTTCTTTATCTTTGAACCGGGAAAAGTTCATGATAAAAATCAGCGCCGTTATCATCACGTACAATGAAGAGCGAAACATCGCACGCTGCATCGACTCTGTGCGGGCGGTTGCAGATGAAATCGTGGTGTTGGACAGTAGGTCAACCGACCGGACCAAAGCCATCTGCCTGGAGAAGGGAGTACGCTTTTTTGAACAGGAGTTTCTGGGCTATGCGCGGCAAAAGAACCGCGCCTTATCTCACGCTTCCAACGATATTATCCTCTCCCTGGATGCCGATGAGTATTTGTCGTCCGAACTGACGCAGTCGATCCTGAATGTGAAAGCAAATTGGGTGTACGACGGCTACCGTGTAAACCGCCTCTCGAGCCTGGGGGGCACGTGGATCAAAACCTGTGGCTGGTATCCGGATCAAAAGCTCCGGCTGTGGGACCGCAGAAAAGGGAAGTGGGAAGGTGACGCCGTTCATGAGCGGGTCGAAATGTTCACGGAGGCAACACTTGGCCACTTGAAGGGCGATTTATTTCATCGCTCGTATGATAATATCTCTCAGTTTCTGCTCAAAAATCAGATTTACTCAACCATCCACGCCCATGTAAACCGCTACCGGGCACACTCCAGCGTATTCAAAATCCTATATAAAACGCTTTTTGCTTTTTTCAAGGCGTACATCCTGCGGGCTGGCATCCTCGATGGCTACAAAGGGTTGGTGATTTCCGGCTCTACGGCACACTGGGTGTTTTACAAGTATGCGAAGCTGCTCGAGGCCAACAATAATGTGCGTACCTCGGTACTGATTCTGCACGATGAGCCGACTAACGATTCCCTGATCCGCATGCTTCATGCACTCCGGATTCAAACGGAGTTACCCGATGAGGTCGTACTTGTTACCCCACACGCTACCTTTCTTGAGGAGTCGCACATTATGCGGTTTCCGGTGCCGGTAAAAGAGCTGGTGCCCGAGTCCGGCATTGGCGGTAATGAAATTATACGGCAGGCGCTGGAAGAGTACCTGATTGTGGTGAAAAGCACCACCCCTTTGGACCATCGTTTCGTGGCCGGGCATCGCCAGCTGGCTTGGCGAAATCGGATCGTGGCAGGAGGAAAGTCGCAAGAACTTCTCCCCTCTTTTTCGTGGCAGGCTGAGGTGAACAACGGCGGTGTGTCGTTCTGGAAGGACGACTTCGACAATGTGCTGCTGTACCTGGATATGCCAGTCGTCACCCGACCTTTACCCCTGCGCCAGGTAGAGGATAACCACAAATCGGTATCGGTGGTCATCCCCAACTACAATGGCCGGCATTTATTCGAGCACACGCTGCCACCGCTCCTCGAGGCACTGCGGCTGGCTGATCTTGACTATGAAGTGATTGTTGTAGACGACTGCTCCACAGACAACTCGGTGGATTTCCTTCGACAGAACTTCCCCGAAGTCCGCATCATCCGTAACGAAATCAATCGCGGCTTTTCGCCCACCATCAACCGAGGCATTCGGGCTGCCACCCGCGACCTGGTGCACTTACTCAACAGTGATGTGAAACTGTTACCCGATTATTACACTCATCTGCTGCCTTACTTTCAGCAATCCGATACCTTCGGAGTAATGGGGCGCATCGTCAATTGGGATGACGACGGGATTCAGGACGGCGCCAAACTGCCCACTTTTCAAGGTGCCAAGATCAAAACCTTTAAGAACTATCTGCCGCTCGAAACACCTTTTCCAAAAGGAATCCTGACTATGTATCTGTCGGGGGCCGAAGCACTTGTTAATCGCCAAAAACTGATAACTCTCGGGGGCTTCGATGAGCTCTTCGCCCCTTACTACATCGAAGATTACGAACTATCACTCCGGGCCTGGCGAATGGGGTGGAAATGTTACTATGAGCACCAGTCCGTATGCCGCCACAGAACCAGCTCCTCCATACGGAGTAAAAGCCGCAAGCGCCAAATTCAGACCATCTATTACCGCAACAAAATTTTCCTGCACGCCATCCACCTGCCGAAATCCCAGATGATCATTTACTTTCCCCAATTGGTGTTGGAGTGCCTGGCCCGGCTGCTTTCTTTTCGTTTTCACTACCTGCAATCAATATTCCTCTACCTGAAAGACCGGCGGCGGTGCATCACATCCCGTGCGCGCTTCGAAGCCATTCTGGCGGAGGCTCCGGGTCAACAATCCCTCGATCAAGTGGCATCCGGCATCCGGCAGAGTTTGAATCGGATGATGATCTGGAGGTTTTGAACAGGTGTAGGGTTCCACCCGCCGGTTTACTATTTTTGCCTCGCTGATGGACGAAATCTCCCGACACGTTTATTCCGAAGAGGAAAAGAACCACATCTTCAATGAGGAATTTTTGCCGCTCATCCACTCCATGTACAACTTCGGGTACCGTTTGACGCTTGATGCAGACGACGCCAAAGACCTGGTGCAGGACACCTACCTGAAAGCCTACCGGTTCATCAACTCCTTTCAAAAAGGAACTAATGCCAAAGCGTGGCTGTTCCGGATTCTGAAAAACAGCTTTATTAATGACTACCGAAAAAAAAGCAAGGAGCCCGGTAAAGTCGACTATCAGGAGGTGGAGGCCTATTACAATTCCGATGAGGTGGACCGGCAAATCACCCCTGACCTGCGCGTAGAATCGCTGAAGGATATGATCGGAGACGAAATTTCCAATGCGCTGAATTCTCTGGAAGTGGATTTCCGCACGGTGATCATACTCTGTGATCTGGAAGGATTTACGTATGAGGAAATGGCCAAGATACTCGACATACCAATCGGTACCGTACGCAGCCGTCTGCACCGTGCGCGCCAACTCTTGAAAGAAAAACTCAGTAGCTACGCCCGCTCGATGGGTTATAAAAACACCTGACCGATGAATACTCCTTTCAACCCTTTTACGCTACCGGGCGGCGAGGCTCCCACCTGTATAGAAATGCTGCAACTTATTCTCGATGGAGAGTCTACCCGTGAACAGCTCGAATATTTTGTGCTTCATATGGAGCAGTGCCCCCCCTGCTTTCAGTCGTATGAAGTGGATATGCAAATCCGCCAGTTGCTAAAGTCCAAATGCTGCCGGGAGGCCCCCTCAGGACTTAAGGAGGCCATACAAATTAAACTCAACGGGCAAATCAATTTCTGAATGGCCGGCAAGGCGATTATTTTTTCCGCCCCGTCTGGCTCCGGCAAAACCACCATCGTCAAATATCTTTTGGCCAACAATCACGATCTGGGGTTCTCCATTTCGGCCTCCACCCGTGACCGCCGCGGGCGAACCGAGCAACATGGCAAGGACTACTACTTCTTAACACCACAGGATTTTAAAGCACGCATTGACCGCCAGGAGTTTATCGAATGGGAAGAAGTCTATCCCGGCAACTACTACGGCACGCTGAAGTCTGAGATTGAGCGCATCTGGGCAGCGGGAAAGAACGTGATCTTCGATGTGGATGTAAAAGGAGGTGTGAATCTCAAAAAATACTTCGGCCAGAAAGCACTGGCTGTCTTTGTAAAAGTACCCTCGCTGGAAGTGCTGCGGGAACGCCTCACATCGCGGGGAACAGAAAGCCCCGAAGCCATTTCCGCCCGTCTTTTTAAAGCCGAGTTTGAGATGACGTTTCAAAATCAATTTGATGTAGTGCTGGTCAATCTCACCAAAGAACAGACATTGGAAGATGCACAAAAGCTGTATGATGATTTCAAAAACACACAGCCGTGAACGTGTTACCAAGATGCACGGCAGGCAGCTGGAGTAGCCCGCGGGTTATGCGCATAGAGCCGTTCATGACGCGCCATGCGATGAAAGGCCCCCGCTCGCGCCGTACCCATCCTGTGAGCATGCCGAACCCATGCCTGAAAACAAACACGATCCGAGAAATTATACGGGTCACATCCCCAACACTCGAATTATGCACCGGGCAGGTTTTGTAAGCATCATTGGTAAACCGAACGTAGGGAAGTCATCCCTCATGAACAAACTCGTAGGCGATTCGCTGTCGATCATCACTGCCAAAGCTCAGACTACCCGCCACCGGATAATGGGAATTTTGAACGGGGCTGATTTTCAGATCGTCTATTCTGACACACCAGGCCTGCTGGAGCCCCGCTACACGCTGCAGCAGGCGATGATGAACTATGTGAAAGTCTCGCTTGAGGACGCAGACGTTGTGCTATTGGTTACTGAATGGGGTGAAAAACTGGATGAACTGATTACCGAGCGACTTCGGTTAGTGCGCGCCCCACTGGTGGTGATTGTCAATAAGGCCGACTTGGCACCCAACGAAAAAGCTGTTCAACAGCACATAGCCTATTGGGCGGAAAAGGTGCCTGCAACCGCATACCTCGCCGTTTCGGCAAAGACAAGCGCGGGCGTTGATGCCATCCTTCCGGAAATCTTACGACACTTGCCCGAGCATCCCGGCTATTATCCAAAAGAAGAACTTACGGACAGAAGTGAGCGCTTCTTCGCTGCCGAGATTATCCGCGAGAAGATCTTCCTCAACTACGAAAAAGAGGTCCCCTACAGCACCGAGGTGTCCATCGAGAGCTTCAAGGACGACGGAAAACTGCTCAAAATCCGGGCGGTAATCTTTATTGAGCGCGATTCGCAAAAAGGAATTCTCATCGGAAGGGGTGGCGAGTCCCTGAAAAAAGTAGGCACGGAAGCACGTCACGACCTGGAGAAGTTCTTCAACCGAAAGGTATTTTTGGAAACTCACGTAAAAGTGGCCGAGAACTGGCGGAAGGAAACGGCACGGCTGCGCCAGTTCGGATATCTGGATTAACCCTGCTGGTTCGGGTAAAGCAGCTATCTTTGCGCCCCCGATGGCGAATATCGTTGCAATAGTAGGTCGGCCCAATGTGGGCAAATCCACCTTTTTTAACCGAATGGTAGAACAGCGTCAGGCCATTATGGATGACCAGCCAGGCGTTACGCGCGATCGCCACTACGGGTACGCCGAATGGACTGGCCATTATTTTACGGTAATCGATACGGGCGGATACGTGACCGGATCGGATGATAAGTTCGAAAAAGAAATCCGGCGGCAGGTGGAGTTAGCTCTGGAAGAATGCAGCCACGTGATTTTTATGGTTGATTGCAAAGACGGACTAACCGCGTACGACAAGGAGTTTGCCAACGTCATCCGCAGATCAAAAAAACCGGTGTTGATAGCGGCCAACAAAGCCGACACACCTGAAAAGTCGATTCTCGCGGCTGAGTTCTACGGTCTTGGTTTGGGCGAGGTTTTTCCCATTTCCGCAGAAAATGGAGGCGGCACCGGCGAATTGCTGGATGAACTGGTCTCGCACTTTTCGGGTGCAGGGGTGGAAGATCCGGATGCCGGCATCCCAAAAATTGCCATCCTGGGCCGCCCCAATGTTGGCAAGTCATCGTTACTGAATGTGCTGTTGGGTGAGGAACGCAGCATTGTTACAGACGAGGCCGGAACCACCCGCGATGCCATCCACTCGCGTTATAAGATGTTTGGTAAGGATTTCATCCTGATCGATACAGCCGGCATTCGGAAGAAAGCAAAGGTGCGGGAGGATGTTGAGTTCTACTCCGTTCTGCGGTCGCTGAGGGCTCTGGAGGAATGCGATGTTTGCATAGTGGTGATCGATGCCACCCGCGGCCTCGAGTCGCAGGATGTGAACATTGTGGTGCTGGCTCAAAAACAAGGCAAGGGTATCGTTTTGATGGTCAACAAGTGGGATTTGATCGAAAAAGACAGTAAAACAGCTGATTCCTTCAAGAAAACCTTACTGGAGAGCCTGGCCCCGATCGACTACCTGCCTGTCATCTTTGCTTCAGCTTTAACCCGTCAGCGAGTCTTTCAGGTGATGGAAAAGGCGGTAGAAGTCTTCCACAACAAAACCAAAAAAGTACCTACATCGGCATTGAATAACGCACTATTGCCGGAAATTGCCCGATATCCGCCCCCCGCAATAAAAGGGAAGTTGATTCAAATCAAATACATTACACAAGTAGCGGCCAAAACACCCAGTTTTGCATTTTTTTGCAACCTGCCACAGTATGTGCAGGAGTCGTACCAGCGATTTTTGGAAAACCGGCTCCGGGAGAACTTTGACTTCGAAGGAGTGCCCGTTCGACTGTTTTTCAGAAAAAAGTAAAAAAGAGGCTATTCCGCAATCGATTTCCCGTGAATTACCCGAAAAATTATTACTCCGCCCCCGTAATTACCCCATAACTGTTATATTTGCACCCAAAATTTAACAACCTGTAAACTATGAAAAAAGTAATCGCATTATTGATGGTATGCGGTTTCGCATTTGCCTTTGTAGCCTGCGGTGGCGGTAAGACTGAGTCTACCGAAACGACTGACAGCACTGCAACTGAGGCTCCTGCTGAAACAGCACCTGCTGCCGACACTACTGCTACCGATACTACTGCTGCTCAGTAGTAAATTGGTTCCAGAAGCAACAAGGAGGCTTTAGTAAAACTAAAGCCTTTTTTATTTTTGGGATTTTCAAACGTATCATCAACGCACAAGCAATCCGGCTGCATCTTTCCCGGCATGTGCCCGCACATGCGCTGGATTACTGTGTATCGCTCTGGGAGCAAGCCCCCTTCCATTTCAAAGTGAGCCCGGCACGGGCCACAAAAGCAGGAGATTTTTGCGCTCGCCCGGGTTTGCCCAACCGCGTCACGGTGAACGGGGATTTATCTGCCCATTCGTTTCTGATCACCTTCATTCATGAAGTGGCGCACCACAGGGTGCACAACCGCTTTGGGCATCGGGTTCAATCTCACGGGGAAGAGTGGAAACAAACTTTCCGTGATTTGATGGAGCCCATGCTTACGGAACAGATCTTTGCCGAACCCCTTTTGACGGGACTGCGGAAGCACATGCAAAACCCCAAAGCGTCAACCTACTCAGATGCAGCCATCACCGCATTGTTGCGAAAGGAAGATCCGCAGGGGCGGCAGCAGTTAC